>CAZJQX010000044.1:0-18733 GCA_964548305.1 uncultured Lachnospiraceae bacterium | reverse complement strand
CGTTTTCTGTCCAATGTTCCGATTTCGGTAGAAGCGATTGACAACGGCATCATCTTTGATATTATTATTGCGCTTTACAGTAAAACGGATTCCGCCGTGGTACGGATCAGTCAGTATCATACCAATATTGTTTATATCAAGAAGAATGATGCTGTTCTTCTGGACAAAACGAACAGCCCGGTTCCCTGCGAAAGCACTGCGCCGGCAGAAGGCGATCTGTCCGACCGCGAATTGCTGAATGTCGCCGATATTTATGAATTTGCCGATACCTGTGAGCTTGACGATGTTCGTTCTGTACTGGACACACAGATTCTGTACAACACGCAGATTTCGGAGGAAGGGCTTCTGGGGGATTACGGTGCAAATGTCGGCTCCACCTACATGAAGTACTACGGCAGCGATGTCCGTAACCGCGCAATTGCCAAGGCAGCGGCCGGCTCCGATGCCAGAATGAGCGGATGCGAGCTTCCGGTGGTGATAAATTCCGGCAGCGGCAATCAGGGCATAACGGTATCCGTTCCGGTGATTGAATATGCGAAGGCATTGGGCTGCACAAAGGAAAAGCTGTATCGTGCGCTTGTGCTTTCCAATCTCATTGCTATCCATGAGAAAACCGGTATTGGCCGCTTATCCGCCTACTGCGGTGCAGTCAGTGCCGGCTGTGCGGCCGGCTGCGCAATCGCTTATCTGCAGGGAGCAGACCTCAAGGCGGTTTCGCATACATTGGTCAATTCGCTTGCCATTGTGTCCGGTATCATCTGCGACGGCGCCAAGCCGAGCTGCGCGGCGAAAATTGCGTCCAGCGTGGAAGCGGGCATTTTGGGCTATCACATGTATCAAAACGGCCAGCAGTTCCGGGGCGGTGACGGCATCGTGAGCAAGGGCGTTGAAAATACGATCCGCAATATCGGCCGGCTCGGTCATGACGGAATGCGTGAGACGGATAAAGAGATTGTCAAAATCATGCTGCAGGACGAGAAATAAGGTAATTGATTCAAGTGGGTTGATGTCAGCAAAGAAGGGAGTCTTTTAAAATGCAAATTCGGACGGCTGTTCCTGCAGATCTGCAGGAAATTGTAAAAATTGAGGCAGAATGTTTTCCGGCTGCGGAGGCAGCCACCGAGGCGAGCATATCCGGAAGACTGGCTGCATACCCGGATCATTTCTGGGTGCAGCTGGACGGAGAGAGGATGATTGGCTTTGTCAACGGCATGGTGACAGATGAGCCGGATCTTCGGGATGAGATGTATGAGGATGCTTCGCTGCACAATGAAAGCGGTGCCTGGCAGATGATTTTCGGCGTGGATACCATTCCGGAATACCGCTGCCGCGGCTGTGCTGCGGCTCTTCTTGAGCATGTGATTGCCGAAACGAAGGCCCAGGGAAGAAAGGGCCTGGTGCTCACCTGCAAAGAGCGGCTGCTGCACTATTATGCAAAATTCGGTTTTGTCAATGAGGGCGTCTCCGGATCCACCCACGGAAACGTACTCTGGTATCAGATGCGGCTGCAGTTCTGAAATGTTGTGCCGACGGACCTGCAACGGCGCTGCCAATGCCGCCTATTCTGCCGAACGCCTCACGGAGATCTGGCGGCAGATACGGGAGGACTGTGCGCGATAACATTAGCAAAACCGATGCTGTCAATTATTATTGCATATTTGCCTGTGAATGTGTGCTGTACTAGAATAGTATTGTACAGTTAGCTGAAATGTAAATCATTTGAATGCATAGAAACAGGAGGAAAGTCGATGACATCTACACCAATTATCACGGAAATGCAGGTCATCCCGGTTGCGGGCTTTGACAGCATGGAGATGACGCTGAGCGGAGCACATGCACCGATGTTTACACGAAATCTCGTGATCATCAAGGACAATGCAGGCCATACGGGTATCGGAGAAATCCACGGCGGTGAATATACCTGCGAGTGCCTCGAAAGCTACATTCCGCTGGTCGTAGGCCGGGAGGTAGGAAAGTATCGCTCCATTCTGGGAACCATTCACAGAGGCGGAAAGCCGGCAGCAGGCGATGACGGCGAGGGAATCCAGACACTGGATATTTCAAAGCTGAAGTTCGTGGTTCGTGCAGAATGGGCCATTGAGTGTGCACTGCTGGATCTCCTTGGACAGCATCTGGGTGTGCCAATGTGTGAGCTGCTGGCAGAGGGCAAGCAGAGAGACAAGGTGGAGATGCTTGGCTACCTCTTCTATGTTTCTGATAAGAACAAGACAGATCTTCCCTATATTGATGAGTCAGACAGCAAAGATCCCTGGTTCCGTTATCGCCGGAATGAGATTCTGACCCACGAGGCTGTTGTGGAGGAGGCACAGATTCTTCATGAGAAGTACGGCTTCCGCAACTTCAAGCTGAAGGGCGGTGTGCTGGAAGGTGCCTATGAGATGGATACCTGCCGTGCACTGAAGAAGGCTTTCCCGGAGGGACGCATTAACATTGACCCGAACGGTGCATGGAGCCTGCAGGAGGCCATTGATATCTGTAAGCCGATGGAGGGCGTTCTCAGCTATATCGAGGATCCGACAGGACCGGAGGCCGGCTTCTCCAGCAGAGAGATCATGGCAGAGTTCAAGAATGCCGTAAATTTGCCGGTGGCCACCAATATGATTGCCACCAACTGGCGTCAGTTCTATCATGCGGCCGCTCTGAAGGCTGTGGATATCGTTCTGGCAGATCCGCACTTCTGGGGCATGGAGGGAAGCCTTCGTATGGCTGCGCTCCTCAATGACTGGGGGCTTACCTGGGGTGTTCATTCCAACAACCATTTCGATATCACACTGGCTACCTTCGCACAGGTCGGCGCAGCAGCACAGGGCAACATTTCCGCACTGGATACACACTGGATCTGGCAGGATGGCCAGAACCTGCTGAAGGATACGCCGCAGATCAAGGACGGATATCTGGAGGTTTCCAAGAAGCCGGGTCTTGGTGTGACGCTGGATATGGATAAGGTAATGGCGGCCAACAAGCTGTACAAGCAGATGCCCAGCCATGATCGTGATGATGCCATGGCTATGCAGTATCTGATTCCGAACTGGAAGTATGACTGCAAGAAGCCGTGTCTGGTGAGATAAAATTCATAAAAAGATTAGACAGACATGAATGAAATTATGGAGGTCTGATGACAGAAAGAAGCGGGGGCGAAATGCTCTCGCTTCTTTCTTATGTATGGAAGGAACACATTATTGGAAAGGAAATTCCGGGCAGTAAGTGTTATAACGAGCATATACAAATGAATGTTTATATGATACGATGAGCCAGGCAACAATTAAATGTGATGAACGATAAACAAGGATGCATGCATGAGTGAATTTATAATAAAGATGACGGCAGCGCGAACGAACCCGCAGCTGATTCGGGAGGTGCGGATTTCATCGGACAGAACGGTGGGAGAGCTGGCGGAACTCAGCCGTATTGTATTTGAATATGACGATGTTCGCGGCAGTTTGCTGAATGCGCAGGAGACAAAACAGTCTTCTGAAAAGAAGCTGGAGGAGGTGCTTCAGACAGGGGATTTTTTGAGCATTCGCTATGCGGATAAGAAGCAGCTGCCGGTTTTTCTGGAGGTGCTGGAGAAGACAGAGGAGCCAAAGTCTGCGGCAGAAGAGATTCCGGAGCTGCTGCGGCATCGCTGTGTGCCGAATCGTAGACGCGAGAAGGATCGGTATTTTGTGGGGAAATCTGCAGGCGCAGACTATCAGAAATATATTAACCGGGAGCTCCGCAAACTGTTTGCACCGGATATGGTGCTGCCGGATTTCAACTGGCGGATAGCACAGGATTGGAGCATGCTGCTGACGGACAGCACTGTTGCGGAAATGAAGACGATTGTAAAAGCAGGAGGACTGCTGGTTCAGTCGAATCTTCGAAAAAATGATCTTCAGCGCGCGCTGCCGAAAGCGGCAGATGACCGTCTTTGGGAGAAGGTGCTTCAGGAGCTAAGTGTCAGAGAGTACGGCCGCTTGAAAAAGCTGTGCATTTTTGGAGACGATTGTACCGGCGAGACATATGAAACGGATTTCCCGGTATTGAACAAGTATCAGCTGATCAAGCTGACATACTGGTACGGCCTGGTATTGGGCAGAGAATTCATGGAATTCTATGAGAGCTGGCTGGAGAGCGGAAAGGAAAAGGAATATCTCAGAGAACACGCGGCAGAAAGCTGTATGCTGGCGGGCTGCAGACTGTACGGATTTGTGGATCAGAAGCTGTACAGAGAGCTTTTGGGGATTCTTTGCCCGGAAAAGCAGGATGATTCTCGGAATACATGGGGAAATGCGGGACTCTCTGCGGCTGACAACGGAATGAAGAAGGTACCGGGAAGGGAAATCTATTATGACGAAAAGACATTTTCCCGGGACGGCATTGTTGACTTTTATGAACAGTTTCTGCTGATGGACAGGCTGCATTATGTGTTGAAGCCGTCGGAGCTGGAAGCGTTGGCGACGATGGGAAGCTGTCTTCCGGAGAAGGAGAGGAAGTCTCTGAACGAAATTCTGGAAAAGAAATTTGACCGTGAGGAACGTGAAGCGCGCTTCATCACGGGACAGATTACAAAGATCCTTCGTGCAGGAATGCCCAATGACGAGATTTTCTCTTATCTGGAGCAGGCATTAAGGCCGGGAAGGAAAAAGCTGCTGCAGCCTGAGCTTGTGGAGATTTTGAATCGTGCACAGAAAACGATGCGAAAGGTGACGCTGAGCGGATTTACGCAGGAAGAGATGACGGCGCTTACCGCGCAGAGAATGCCGGTAAAGGCAGATAAGAAGATTTATCCGAATGATCCGTGCCCCTGTGGCTCCGGAAAGAAGTATAAGCAGTGCTGCGGCAGAAAGTGAGAAATATGACGGGAAAACAGGGAAAATTCTATGACGTACGGCATTTTGAGCGGGACTTTGACGAGAATGAGCGAGTAAACGGCCTGGAGCTGGCACTGGCGGAGCCTGCGAAGATAGAAAAGAACAAGATGACGGCGGAAGAGCAAAGAAGGGCCGGCATGTCTTATACTGCGGGAGAGAAGATTTTTCGGCTGACCGCATTCTGGCAGAATGAGGATCGGAAGGAAATGATCGGAAGTGAAGTGCAGGTTGATGAAACGCACGGAGAATGGATTTCAGCGGAATGCCAATGTCGGGAGTACTATCAAAATCATTTTTGCTGCCGCCATATCACAGCGCTGCTGTCATTATATTTGATGAATCTCGAAGGCAAGGATGCTTTTCGGGACACAAAAACGGGAAAGGCATTGGCAAAGCGTGCAGGCGTGCCAGATCCGTTTGTGCCGGGAATTCTGCGAAAGACGGATCGGGCGCTTCTGAAAATGCTGAAGCTGCCGCAGAGCGGACAGAAAATGCTTCCGTCGACGGATATGTCATCGGGGGAGAAAATTCAGATCGAGTGCCATATGAGTCTGCATCACGGCGGACTGGCATTGGAGCTGAAAATCGGAAGCCGCAGAAAATATGTGGTGAAAAGCATGTTTGAGCTGCTGAAGGCCTGTGATGAGGGGACGCCGTATGCCATTGGAAAACAGGATGTGCTGACGGATATGAGACAGCTTGATACGGATACCGAGAAAGCGCTGGGGATGCTTCTGTCGCTTTTCCGGGAAAAGAAAAAAACGCCGTATATATCGTCCATATTCCTTCGCATGGGCGGCACCTGCAATGAGCGCTATGTTTTTCTGGACGGCAGAAACCTGGATGCCTGGATGGAAAGCATTGGCCAGAACGTCTGCTATTTTGACGAAAACCGCGTGCAGGTTGTGCTGGACGGTGCAGGGCCGAATATCTCAATGGAAAAGCAGCCCTACGGCATACTTTTGCGGGCCGACAATTTTCAGGTGCTGGCTGTAACGGAAGCCTGGATTTACTTTTTGGAGAACGGAAGACTGGGACGGGTTCAGAATAAAGTGGACGGGCGTCTTGCGGATTTTCTGGAGACAATGGCAGAAAAATCAGAGCTTTATATCGGAAATCAGGAAATTTCTATGTTCTTCGGACAGCTGGTGCCGGAAATAGAAGAAAAGACGGAGATTCAGACGACAGGCTTTGCACTGGAGGAATACCGTCCGGAGATCCCGACGGTTTCGATCTATCTGGATCTTCTGCAGGACGAGATCATTTCCTGTCGGATCAAATGTAAGTACAAGCGGAACGGGGAGAAGGAATATCTTCTTTATGATCCTGCAGATGCAGCGGACAGAAATCCAGCTTTTGAGGGCGAGCTCCGCGAAAAGACAGAGAGGTACTTTAATGCATATGACGGAGCAAACATGGCAATGTGCCTGTCAGCCGATGCGGAAGTGCTGTACCGCTTTCTGACAGAGGATATAAAGGCATTGGCTGAGCTGGGAGAGATTTTCATATCTGACGAGCTTCAGAAGCTTAAAGTGCGGAGTCTGCCGGCGGTCGATGTCGGCATTCGCATGGATACCGGGTTTCTGTATATGTCGATTCAGGCACCGGACATGTCGAAGGAGGAGCTGGCGGAAATTCTGTCGAAGTATTCCAACAAAAAGAAATTCTACCGTCTGAAGAACGGCAGCTTCGTCACGGTCGATCCGGAAAAGGAGCGGGAATGGACAGTTCTTGCGGAAACCTTCCTTCGCTACGGGAAGAAGGATCCGGAAAGCATGGAGATTCCGGCCTTCCGTGCGCTGTATCTGGATGAGATGCTGAAGGACAGAGAAGGCATTAGCCTGGAAGGAAATCGCAAGTACAAGGAGCTGCTTCTGAACATGGATACGGCAAGGGAGGCAAATGCAGTCGTGCCGGAATCCCTGAAAAACACCCTGCGTCCGTATCAGGCCGACGGCTTTCGGTGGATGAAGACGCTGAAGCGCTGCGGCTTCTGCGGCATTCTTGCGGATGATATGGGACTTGGAAAGACGCTGCAGCTTCTGACCTTCCTGTTGTCGGAAAAGGAGGAGGGAAAAACGGGTGATGAACTGCGGACACTGATCATCACACCGGCCTCGCTGGTATACAACTGGAAGAAGGAAATTGAACAGTTTGTGCCGTCACTTTCCTGCCGGATTATTGCCGGAAATGCCGCAGAACGGCAGGCACTTTTAGACAATGAAGAGGATGCGGATATCTGGATCACATCCTATGATCTTCTGAAGCGGGATATCGCCAGATATGAAGACATTTTCTTCGCAAATCAGGTGATTGACGAGGCGCAGTATATCAAAAACCACGGAACACAGGCAGCAAAAAGCGTGCGTCTGATTCACAGTGGCTTCCGCATGGCGCTTACCGGAACACCGATGGAAAATAAGCTGAGTGAGCTCTGGAGTATCTTCGATTTCCTGATGCCGGGCTTCCTGTACGGCTACACGAGCTTCCGGGAGGAATTTGAAGAAGCCATTATGAATAAACAGGATGAGAATACCAGCGCGAGACTGCGCAGCATGGTGCATCCCTTTATCCTGCGCCGCCTGAAAAAGGATGTGCTGACGGAGCTGCCGGACAAAATCGAAAAGACGGTGACAGTCAAGCTGGAGGGAGAGCAGAGGACACTCTACAATGCCTATGCCAAGCGGCTTAAGATGTATCTTCAGAAGCAGAATGTGGAGGAATTCCGGCAGAACAAGCTGGAGATTCTGAAGGAGCTGACCAGACTCCGCCAGCTCTGCTGCGGACCGGAGCTTTTCCTTGAAAATTATACGGGAGAAAATGCCAAGAAAGATGCCTGCATTGAACTGGTGCGGCAGGCCGTGGAGAGCGGGCACAAGGTGCTTCTGTTCTCGCAGTTCACCAGTGTGCTGGATGAGCTGGAAAAGGCACTGAAGAAAGAAAAAATCAGAAATTACCGCATCGACGGCAGTGTCTCCAAGGAGAAGCGAATCAAGCTGGTGGATGCCTTTGAGAGGGACGAGGTTCCGGTTTTCTGCATTTCACTGAAGGCAGGCGGTACGGGACTGAACCTCACGGCGGCTGACATTGTGATCCACTACGATCCCTGGTGGAATGTCGCTGCCCAGAATCAGGCGACAGACAGAGCGCACCGCATCGGTCAGAAAAATACGGTGACGGTTTATGATCTGATCGCTGAAAAAACGATTGAGGAGCAGATTAAGCTGCTGCAGGAGAGCAAGAATGCCCTGGCGGAGGAAATTCTCTCCGGTGAGGGTATACAAAGCATTGTGCTGGATCGGGATGAGATCCTCAGGATGCTGTGAAGCTGAGCATTTGAAACTTTGTGAATATTCTGTGCCCTGACTTTTATTTCAGAAGTTTTTCAGCTTCATTTCAGCGCCTCTGTATAAACTTTGGACTTGAAAACGTAAACTCGAGACAATGACATTATCCTGCTGTGCAAAAGAGGGATAAATCAACTCAGTGAGGTGGAGAAAATGAACAGACGATTTATGACAGGCGCGCTGGCGGTACTGACGGGAGTCAGCAGTGTGGCGATGGTCTGCCCTATGACGGCGCTGGCTTCCAGCTCCTTCGCAATGCGGAAGAAGACGGTGAAGAGTGCCAATATTGTGGATTCTGTGGATGTGAATAAGGAGAGTAATAACGTTACGAGGAAGGAATTTGCCAAGATGCTGGTGATGGCTTCCAGCTACCGAACCTCCGTCAGCGCATATAACGGTGTGTCGGTATTCTCGGATGTGGCAAAGGATGATGCTTATGCTTCCTATATACGGGTGGCTGCGGGGCAGGGCTGGATGACTGCTTACCTGGGTGGCAAGTTCAAGCCGGACGAGAATGTTACCTTCGGCGAAGCAGTGAAGGGCTGTCTCGCACTGCTGGGCTACACCAACGACAACTTCAGCGGAAATCAGCTGGCCAACCGGGTGACCAAGGCCCAGGCCATCGGTCTTTCCGAGGACATTGCCAAGACCAGCCTGACGGACGCCATGAGCTATCAGGACTGTGTAAATCTCTTCTATAATCTGCTGAAGACCAATACGGCAGCCAATGAGAACAAGACCAAGGCCACCAATACCATCTACGGCGAGTCACTGGGCTTCTCGCTGACCAGCGACAACGAGCTGAATATGCTGGAGTCTCTGGAGTCCAACCTGAAGGGACCGTATGTGCTGAAGTCCGGCAAGAGTCTCAAGTCCATTATTCCCTTCAAGGAGAGCTCCGCAACCTGCTATCTGAACGGTGTGGAGAGTTCTGCGTCGGACATCGAATCCGCAGCCCAGAGCTATGCTGCCGTGGCGGTTTACTACAATGCCTCCACCAAGTCGGTATATGCGTACTCCGATCAGAATGAAAGCGGCACCATGGGAACAGCCACAGGCAGTTCCTTCGAGATCTATTATGATTCTGCAGATGTCATGACCCCGACCTATATCCTGCTGAACGGCGTGAAGTATTACATCAACAGCACGGATATGCAGTATGCCTTCTCTATTTACGGCACGGTGGATAAGGACGACGACATTACCATCGTATGGCAGGCGTCCAGCGGCGGCGACAAGGAAGTCATTGCTTTCGTGCAGTAAGATGTAAATGCAGGCAACCCAAACTAGACCAACAACGCGGAGGGGCATATGAAATTAAAGCTCGGCGGCCTGAAAGCGCCGCATAAGAAAGGCGGGAAGAAGTGGATCATTCTGCTGGTGGTGATCATCGCAGCAGCTGTTGCGGGCTTCTTTTACCTGAAAAAGAAAAAGTCGGAGAGCGGCAGCAGCGAGGTGAAGACCGCAGAGGTAACGACGCAGACCATCGTTTCCTCCCTTTCGGCATCCGGCACAATTCAGCCGAAGGACTCCTACAACATCACCTCTATGGCAAACGGCAATGTCATTGAGGCCAATTTTGAAGAGGGTGACCAGGTGACCGAGGGGCAGGTGATGTACCGTATCGATTCCACCTCGGTGGATTCCCAGGTGAATCTTGCCAACAGTTCTCTGGAACGCTCCCAGAAACAGTACGATTCGGCGAAAGAGGATTACCAGAAGATGGCATCCAAGCTGTCCGGCAATACTTATAAGTCTACGGCAACAGGCTATATCAAGAGCCTGAAGGTAAAGGCGGGACAGAAGATTTCAGCCAATACAGAGATTGCGGAGCTTTACAATGATTCTGTCATGGAAGCGGCAATCCCCTTCCTGTCCACGGATGCGCAGCAGATTGCTGTCGGCAGCACAGCGACCCTGACATTGTCCGATACACTGGAGCAGCTGCAGGGTACGGTTGTGGCCGTGGCCACCATGGATCAGACACTGACCGGCGGCCAGATTGTAAGAGATGTTACCATCCAGGTTTCCAATCCGGGTGGTCTTACGACGAGCCACACAGCAACCGCAGAAATCAACGGCATTGCTTCCTGCGGCGATGCAGCATTTACGCCGTCCAGAGACATCAGCATCAATGCGAGCGATCTTTCCGGCGACGCCACAGTGGAGAGTGTGCTGGTGCATGAGGGTGATTATGTGACAGAGGGCACTGCACTGTTCAGCCTGAACGCTTCGGATGTCAAGGACATTCTGGACAGCTATCAGGATAAAGTAGACTCTGCGGAGAGCTCACTTGAAAATGCAAAGAACAATGTCGATACCACCAACGATAATCTGGACAACTACACCATTACGGCGCCGATTTCCGGCACGGTGGTGACCAAGACCTCCAAGGTGGGCGATAAGATCCAGAATGGAAATTCCACCACAACCATGGCGGTGATCTATGATCTTTCTGCGGTGACCTTCCAGATGAACATCGATGAGCTGGATATTTCGAACGTGAAGGTTGGACAGACCGTAAATGTTACAGCGGATGCTTTCTCGGATAAGACCTTTACCGGTGAAGTAACCAACGTTTCTATGGAAGGAACCACGTCAAACGGCGTTACCTATTATCCGGTAACCGTTACATTGACCGATTATGGCGATTTGCTTCCCGGTATGAATGTGGACGGCGTTATCGTCCTGGATTCCTCCGAGAATGCGATTGCAATCCCTGTGGATGCCCTGCAGCGCGGTGATGTCGTTTATGTGAAGGACAGCAGCGGCAGTAAGAAAACAGAGGAGACCACAGCAGCTGAGACAACAGGCAAAGAGACTGCAGCGGATGCACCGGACAGCAAGGACGGCGCTGAAGCACCGGCAGGCGCACCGGACGGCAAGGATGATGCGAAGGGCTCAGCCGATGCTGAGAAGGCGGCAGACAGCCGTGTGCCGGAAGGCTTCCACGCTGTGAAGGTAACCACAGGTCTCTCCAACAGCAGCTACGTTGAAATCACCTCCGGCAACCTGTCAGTCGGCGACACCGTTTATGTGAGCCAGTCCACAGTATCCAGCGAAAGCACGGATATGATGATGGGCGGCATGGGCGGCCAAGGCGGCATGGGCGGCGGCCCCGGCGGTGGCGGCGGCGCTCCCGGCGGTCCCGGCGGTGGCGGTGGCGGCGGTCCTATGGGCTAAGCCGCGGAGGTAATGCATGAAAAAGGATGAAACAACAGCGTTGCCTGCAGCTGAAGCAGAAGAGCAGAAGTCTGTGACTGAAGAGAATGCAGTGAAGACCGGAGAAGCATCGGAGAACGCCGATGGCTTCTCCCAGGAGGAAGAAGAGGATCCCGATGCGGAGCGTTATGACGAGATCGAGCGTCTGGCGCAGGCCGCAGCCAAGGCGGGAAATCCGGCGGTGCACATACCACCCGGTTACGAGAATGAGGAACCGCTTCTGAAACTCCGGGATATTTATAAGATTTATCAGATGGGCACCGAGGAGATCCGCGCCAATGACGGCATTTCCCTGAACGTCTATCAGGGCGAGTTCGTGGCTATCGTGGGAAAATCCGGCTCCGGCAAGTCCACGCTGATGAACATTATCGGCGCTTTGGATGTGCCCACCAGTGGTGAGTACTATATCAGCGGTGAGGATGTAAGCCATATGTCCGATGATGAGCTGGCGGAGATCCGGAACCGGAAGATCGGCTTCATTTTCCAGCAGTACAATCTGCTGCCTAAGGATACTCTGCTGGATAATGTCGCCCTTCCGCTTCTGTATGCAGGATACAGCAAGGAGGAGCGTCGCGAACGGGCGAAGAAGCAGCTGGAGCGCGTGGGACTTGGCGACAAGTGTATGCAGCATCCCCAGCAGCTCTCCGGCGGTCAGCAGCAGAGAGTGTCCATTGCCAGAGCACTGGCCGGCGATCCCTCGCTGATTCTGGCCGATGAGCCCACCGGCGCACTGGATTCCCGTACCTCGCGTCAGGTGCTGGGTTTCCTGAAGCAGATCAACGAAGAAGGCAACACGGTGGTTATGATCACCCACGACAACTCGATTGCGCTGGAAGCGAAGCGCATTGTGCGTATCAGCGACGGCAAGATCGTTTACGACGGAAGTGCGGAGGAATATGCTAAACTCATTTAATCTTGCAATCAAGAGCATATGGGCCAATAAGATGCGGTCCTTCCTGACTATGCTGGGTATCATTATCGGTGTGGCTGCCGTCATTACCCTGGTGGGTATCGTCAACGGCGAGCTGAGCTACATGACGGAAAGCTTCGCCAGCATGGGTACCAACCGGATCACGGTGAATGTGATTAATCTGTCCAGCCGTTCGGTTTCTGTGGATGAGATGTATGAATACTACGAGGAAAACACGCAGTACTTCAGCCATATGTCACCCAGCGTGACGGTACAGGGTGCAGTGAAGGTTGGAGATGAGAACTCCACTACCACCAAGGTGACCGGTGTATCTGAGGAATATCTGGATATACTGGATGAGAATTTGAGCAACGGCCGTTTTATCCAGTATGCCGATATTTTAGCCCGGCAGAAGGTGGCGGTGATCGGTCTCTACGTGGCCCAGACCTATTTCGGTTCGGCGGATTCTGCCATGAACCAGACCATAAAAATCAACGGTGAGAGCTTCACCATTGTGGGCGTTGTGGAACGTCAGACCAGTGAGTCCGAGGACCTGGAGGAGGGCGGCTCCGATGATTTCGTCTACATTCCCTATTCCTCGGCGGTGAAGCTGTCCCGGAACGGGCAGATCAACAGCTATACCTTCACGGTGCCTAAGGACAAGGTCAGCGATGCGGTGACCATCAAGGGCTACATCGAGGATTATCTGTATACGATATTTAAGGACTCCGACCTTTATACGGTAACCGCCATGTCTGAACTTTTGGATTCCATGAATGAGATGGTCGGAACCATGTCTCTCATGATCGGCGGCATCGCCGGCATTTCCCTGCTGGTGGCCGGCGTCGGCGTTATGAACATCATGCTGGTATCTGTCACGGAGCGTACTAGGGAAATCGGTATCCGGAAGTCCTTGGGCGCCAAGCGGCATACCATTTTGACACAGTTCGTTATTGAGGCGGCTGTGACCAGCTCTCTCGGCGGCCTGATCGGCATCGTCATCGGCTGTATCGCCACCAAGGTGGCCGGAAAGGTAATGGGTATCAGTGCCAGCGCCTCCGTCAGTGCTATACTGGTTTCCTTCTCCGTTTCCGTGGCCATAGGTCTTGTCTTCGGCTACATGCCGGCGAAGCGGGCAGCCAGCCTGAATCCGATTGATGCTTTGAGATCAGATTGATTTTACATTGCAGTGCATTACATCGCCAATGGGCGCTCGTCAGCCAAGCTGTCGCGAGACCCATTGGCGATATGTCCTTCTGCTTCGGCAGGGGGACTTTTTTTATACACGAGGACGTGACTTTGTGTTATGATGCAGGGGGTTACAGGAAGTTTTCGGCAAAAGGATGAACTGACAACAGGAGGCAAAACATGAAAGTATATGCATTTATGGCAGACGGAACAGAAGAGGTGGAGTGTCTCAGCGTAGTGGATCTGCTGCGGCGGGCAAAGTTTGACGTGACAACCGTGTCTATTAATGAGGATACCCACATTCACTCGGCTCACGGCGTAGAGATCGTCTGCGACACGAAGCTTGCGGAGGTTAATGACGGCGAGGCGGAGCTGCTCTTCCTTCCCGGCGGTGCGGTGGGCACAGAGAATTTTAAAAATTGTGAGAAGCTCTGCACGATGCTGAAGGCCCATGCAGCAGCAGGAAAGCCCCTGGCCGCCATCTGTGCGGCACCCTCGGTTTTCGGCGTACTGGGCCTGCTGCAGGGCAAAAATGCCACCTGCTATCCGGGCTTTGAGGGAGAGCTGCAGGGAGCAAGCTATACCACAGAGGGCGTGGTGAGAGACGGTCAGTTCTTTACCGCCCGGGGACTTGGCTACGCACTGCCGCTGGGCTTTGCGCTGATCGAGGCTTTCGTAAGCGCCGAGGCGGCAGAGGCCATGAAGAAGGCTGTGCAGTACGATTTCTAAAGCAGAAAAGTGCTTTACAGACAGCCGCCTTTGCGGTATAGTCTTTCTGTTTTTATTGCATGCATAAGAGAGGTGACAAGGATGTCGCAGGGACAGGGCAAGCTGTCCTTGGTCGTCGTCACCTCTCTTACTGTTTTATTAAATCATACCGGAGGGAGTATATGATTAAATATGTATTTGTAACTGGCGGCGTGGTGTCCGGCCTCGGAAAGGGAATCACGGCAGCATCTCTCGGCCGTCTTCTGAAGGCGCGCGGCTACAAGGTGACCATGCAGAAGTTTGACCCGTACATCAACATTGACCCGGGAACCATGAACCCGATTCAGCATGGCGAGGTTTTCGTGACAGAAGACGGAACCGAGACAGACCTTGACCTTGGCCATTATGAGCGGTTTATTGATGAGAGTCTGGACAGAAAGGCCAATGTTACCTCCGGCAAGATTTACTGGTCTGTACTGAACAAGGAGCGCCATGGCGACTTCGGCGGAGGCACGGTACAGGTTATTCCGCATATCACCAATGAGATTAAAAACAACTTTTTCCGTTCCGACGATCCCGAGGAGGACCGCATTGCCATCATCGAGGTAGGCGGCACGGTAGGTGATATCGAGTCCCAGCCCTTCCTGGAGGCTATTCGTCAGTTCCAGCATGATAAGGGCGCTGAGAATGCCATCATGATTCATGTGACACTGGTGCCTTACCTGCATGCCTCCGGTGAGCTGAAGACCAAGCCGACGCAGATGAGCGTACGTGAGCTCCAGCGCCTCGGTCTGCAGGCGGATATTCTGGTGTGCCGTACCGAGTATGATATCCCTAAGGACATCAAGGATAAGATTGCACTGTTCTGTAATGTGCCCTGCAATCACGTGCTGCAGAACACAAATGCAGAGTATATCTATGAGGTGCCGCTTCTGATGGAGCAGGAGCAGCTGGCCCAGGCCGTGCTTGAATGCCTGCATCTGCCGTGCCCGGAGCCGGATCTCAGCGACTGGAATCAGATGCTCGACAATCTGCGTCACCCGGAGAAGGAGACAGAGATTGCGATTGTCGGAAAGTATACACAGCTTCATGATGCATACATCAGTGTGGTGGAGGCCCTGAAGCACGGCGGTATTGCCAACCATGCGAAGGTGAATATCCGCTGGGTGGATTCCGAGGAAATCGAAGCCAAGGGTGCTGAGGCGCTTCTTTCCGGCGTCAACGGCATTCTGGTGCCGGGCGGCTTCGGCAACCGCGGCATCGAGGGCATGATCCAGGCAGCACAGTATGCCCGTGAGAATAAGGTGCCGTATCTCGGCATTTGCCTCGGTATGCAGATTGCCATCATTGAATTTGCGAGAAATGTTCTGGGCTTCCACGATGCGAACTCCGCCGAATTCAATCCCAACACCATCCATCCGGTGATCCATCTGATGAAGGAGCAGGAGGATGTGACGGATCTTGGCGGCACGATGCGCCTCGGCTCCTATCGCTGTGCGCTTGAAGAGGGCACCAAGGCCAGAGCACTTTACGGCGCAGCAGAGATTTCCGAGCGTCATCGTCATCGCTATGAGGTGAACAACGATTATCGCGATCAGCTTCGGGCAGCCGGCATGCTGCTGCCGGGCATGTCCCCGGATAAGCGGATCGTGGAGATGATCGAGCTGAAGGATCATCCCTTCTACCTCGGCACCCAGGCACATCCGGAATTCAAGTCCCGTCCCACCAATGCACATCCTCTGTTCACAGGCCTTGTGGCAGCGAGCCTTGCAAAATAAGAGATATACCATCGCAGGAGAGCAGTCCTATAGGGCTGCTCTTAAATTTACATATTTTTCATGTAAATTTATGTTTACAAGAGGATACTTTCCGATTATGATATAACCACAACGGCAAAAATAGAGAGTATAGATGCGGACGGGAGAAGCTATGAGCGGTGATAAGCATAAGATTTACATAGAGATGCTGGGACGTTTTTCCATGATGGTGGATGACCAGCAGGTCGGACTCGGCACCAACAACAAGGCCAATTTTCTGAAGCTCCTGCAGATTGTGATTATGAATAAGGAGAACGGCATCACGAAGCGTGAGCTTATTGACGGCGTTTTCGGCTACAAGGATCTGTTGGATGAAAACAACAGCTTGAACAACCTCCTGCACCAGGCGCGCACACAGCTGAAAAAGGGCGGCGTGCCGGGCAAGAAATTCATAGAGGGAAAGAAGGGCGTATATTCTCTTGAGGATATTCCCGGCTATGAGATCGAGGTGGATCTGTTTGATTTCCGGGAGCTCTGCGCGAAGGCGGAGAAGAGCACCGATGAAGATGAGAAGGCAGCGCTTTATCAGCAGGCTTTCGAACTTTATAAGGGTGAGCTTCTGCCGGACTTCTCTACAGACTATTGGGTGATTATCGAGAGCGTGCAGCTTCGCCGGAGCTACGAGCTGCTGGTGGACTTCCTCGGCAGCCATTATCGTGAGCGGGCAGACTATGATTCACTGTACAAGCTGTACCAGAAGGCAAATGTTATCTACCCCGACAGAGGCTGGCAGATTCAGGTGATTGATGCCCTGATTCTGAAGGGAGAGTTCAAGGAGGCCTATGAGCTCTACAACAAGACCGCCAAGTATTATCTGGAGGAGCTGGAGGTTCCCCTTCCGGACGAGCTTCTGGACTGCTACAACCGGATCTATGATGACGTGAAGGTCACCAGCGATGATATTGAAGAGATTCAGACCAGTATTCTGAGAAGAGATGCGGCATTGAAGCGGAACGGTGACAATCATCATGTCGGAGCCTATTACTGTGCGTTCTCCAGCTTTGTGGATGTTTACCATGTGCTGCGGCGTAACCTGGCACGGCGGGGCAGCAGCATTTTCATGATGCTCTGTACACTCGTGGATTATGAGGGTAAGCCGATTTCCAACCAGGAAAAGCTGGCTGTCAGAGCGGAGGCTCTGCAGAAGGCCCTTTGCGACGGGCTTCGTCAGGGGGATGTGTACACCAAGTATTCTGCATCCCAGTATCTGGTGCTTCTCATCGGCACCAAGAAGGAGGACTGCAGCATCATCTATCAGCGTATAGCCAGAAAGCTGAAGGAGAATGCGGGTTCCAGAGCGGAATTCCGCTACCGCATCGTGTCTCTTGCAGAGATTCCGATGCTGCTGAGCAGCAAGGAGTAATGCTCTTTGCGCGAAAACACTTGCATTCGCCCTTGGCGCGTGCTATAGTGTGTATGTTATTGATTGACTAGTTAGAGGAGCAGGCGATTCGCTTGCTCCTTTTGCTTGATATCATCACAGAATTTGCGTGAGCACAGCTTGCGCCGGGGGATTGCCATGTATACTGAGAGAGTAGAAAATTATTTGCACTCGATCCTGCCTGATATGGGATACGAGCTGGACAGCGTCACCTTCACGGTGGAAAGCGGTACACATTATCTGCGTGCCTTCATTTTCCGGACTGACGGAGCGGATATGACGGTCAATGACTGTGCGGCAGTGTCCCGGCGCCTTTCCAAGTGGCTGGACAAGGAAGACTTCATTGATGAGGAATATATGCTGGAGGTTTGCTCACTCGGTTTCAAAAATCCGGCAAATGAAGAGCCTGTTGATACTGAAGAGGCTAATGAAGACGATACCGCAGAAGAATCAATAAGCTGAGATGATTATGACTGGAAATCACACTCCCGGCGAGTGTTGAGATATAGGAGGACAAAAGAAGATGAATACAGAACTGAAGGAGGCACTTGAGCTGCTGGAGAAGGAAAAGGGCATTTCAAAGCAGACCCTGATCGAGGCCATCGAGGTATCTCTGCAGACAGCCTGCAAGAACCACTTCGGCACGGCAGACAATGTACGTGTGAATGTGAATCCGGATACCTGTGATTATGCTGTGATCGCAGACAAGACTGTGGTAGAGAAGGTAAGCAATCCCATTGCGGAGATTTCTCTTATCGAAGCCAAGATGCTGGATCCCAAGTATGAATTGGGTGAGATCGTGCAGATTCCCATCGATTCCAAGAGCTTCAGCCGTATTGCAGCCCAGAATGCCAAGGGCGTCATCGTGCAGAAGATCCGCGAGGAAGAAAGAAAGCTTCTGTACAACGAGTATTACTCCATGGAGAAGGAAGTGGTTACCGGTACGGTGGAGCGTGATACCGGAAAGTCCATCATTGTGAATCTTGGCAAGGTGGACGGCTATCTTTCCGAGAACGAGCAGGTACGCGGCGAGACACTGGAGCCCAATGACCGCATTAAGGTTTATGTGGTAGAGGTACGGGATTCCCAGAGAGGACCGCGTGTCATGATTTCCAGAACCCATCCGGAGCTGGTGAAGCGGCTCTTCGAGGAAGAGGTTTCCGAGGTGCGTGAGGGCATCGTGGAGATCAAGTCCATTGCTCGCGAGGCCGGCTCCAGAACCAAGATGGCGGTGCTTTCCCATGATCCGGATGTGGATCCGGTGGGCGCATGCGTCGGCCTGAATG
>CAZJQX010000043.1:0-19209 GCA_964548305.1 uncultured Lachnospiraceae bacterium | reverse complement strand
TTTGGCGGCTCTACGTTCTTCAGCTTATCAGCCAGCGTCTTCAATACCGAAGGTCTCTCCTGTTCCTTTGCTTCCTGTCTGGCTTCAAATTTCTCCGCCAGCTCAAAGACATGCTCCTTCGCATCAAAATGATACACATGATCACTCAGCTGATCCTCCGGTTCCACCTCCGTGCCATTTACCGCCATAACGATCTCCTGCATCTCTGCCGATGTTATGTTGCCGTAATCCGGCAAGGCCAGCACCTCATGCACGGATGAAGGAAGCACGAAGAAATCTCCGCCTGCCTTTTCCGCAATCTGATCCATTACATCGGGATACAGCAATGCGCCGGCTCCCTTGATCTGATTCTCCGTAGTCACCACGATGATCTCCGGTCCGCCGAGGCTCATCTCCGGCGGAAGTCCTAACACCTCGCTCATGCTGAGCACCTTCGCCGGACTGATCTGCGCTGCATTCTCCAGTGCATCCTGGTGAAGCTGCTGTACATCCACACCGAGCGCTGAGAGGAACTCGTTTGTAATCATCGCGGTTGCCTGGTGATTTTCATCACTCTCTAACCGGATCTTGTAGACCGCTGCCATGTCCTCCACCATGGTGTGCGGAACCTGCTTCAGCATCTCAACATTCCGATCTGCGCCGACCAGCTCCACGATGAGCTTGTCCTTGATCTGGCCATAATCCATTTCTGCCATACCTTTTACCTCCTGTTCTTAAAATAAAAAAACACAGAGCCCCACCCATTCTCTTTAGATAAGAATGAGCCGGAGCTCTATGTAAGAGGCAAAAATCTGTCAAGTATCTCTTCTCAAAATCAGGCCAAAATGACCCTTTGTAAACCCTTTTTCCCACCCACCAGGGGTCAAAAATGGGCTGTAAACCCCTGGTAAGCCCATCAAAATGGGTATAATTGATGCCGGATTTCGTTAAATTTCCTCATCGGAATCAGCCATTTTCGGGCATGAAAAAAGCCCGGAAATGACGTATTTCCGGGCTTTGTAAGCATTTTTCGGTATTCGATTAACGCTTTGAGAACTGCGGAGCGCGACGAGCGGCTTTGAGGCCGTACTTCTTTCTCTCCTTCATTCTCGGATCTCTGGTCAGGAAACCAGCCTTCTTCAGAACCGGTCTGAAGTCCTGATCCATCTCGCAGAGAGCTCTTGCGATACCATGTCTGATGGCACCAGCCTGTCCTGTGTATCCACCACCGCGAACATTAACCAGGACATCCAGCTTACCCTCGTTCTGAGTTGCTGCGATGGGCTGCATAACGATGGTCTTCAGTGTCTCAAGACCGAAGTACTCATCCAGACTTCTCTTGTTTACAGTGATCTTGCCAGTACCCGGCATGATGTAAACTCTTGCTACAGACTTCTTTCTTCTGCCTGTACCGTAATTTCTATTTGTAGCCATTTAGATATCCCTCCTTAGAATGTCAGCTCAACAGGCTGCTGTGCCTGATGCTTGTGCTCCGGTCCAGCGTACACGAAAAGCTTCTTGTACATCTGTCTGCCCAGGGGTCCCTTCGGAAGCATACCCTTAACTGCAAGCTCAATTACCTGCTCAGGCTTGTTGGCTCTCATATCTCTAAGAGTTGTCTCCTTCATGGATCCAACATACTTGGAATGAGTGCGGTAGATCTTCTGATCCAGCTTCTTGCCTGTAACAGCAATCTTCTCAGCATTAACAACAATTACATAGTCACCGCAATCCAGGAACGGTGTGAATGTCGGCTTGTTCTTTCCACGAAGAACAGATGCGACCTCTGATGCAAGACGTCCAAGGGTCTTGCCTTCAGCATCTACTACATACCACTTTCTCTCAATAGTAGAAGCCTTTGCTACGTATGAATTCATAACAACCTCCTATATGCAGGCTACTTACTCTGGTGAGATGCATCTACGCATATCGAACCAAATCCGTGAGACTCCTCGACAACCGCGGGGCCTCCGCTCACTGATTTCAGTATTTAATGTAGCCCGGGCTTTGCGCCCTGCTTGATGTTCTTCTGTCTAAAGCTCAGACAGCCCTACTAATATATCAGGCTTATCCTTCACTGTCAAGGCATTTTCACCTCGAGCCGAAGACATTTTCCTGTCCCACTGCCTCTGCCGAGTCACTTTCATTCGCTGTGAATTTTACACAATTTTCACAAATTCAAATTGCATTTTCCCGCAAAAGTGTTATAATGTGCTTAGTTGTTAAAAGATTAACAATGCTTAGCTTTCCTGCTGAGCTATGGAGATTTATTTCAAAAAGGAGATTGCACTATGGCTAGATTTACATTACCGAGAGATCTGTATCATGGAAAGGGCTCCCTTGCTGAGCTGAAGAACCTGAAGGGCAAGAAGGCAATGATCTGTGTCGGCGGCGGTTCCATGAAGCGCTTTGGTTTCCTGCAGAGAGCAGAGGATTATCTCAAGGAAGCCGGCATGGAGGTACAGCTCTATGAGGGCATCGAGTCTGATCCTTCTGTAGAGACCGTTATGAAGGGTGCTGCGGCAATGCAGGCCTTTGAACCGGACTGGATCGTAGCCATCGGCGGCGGCTCTCCCATCGACGCCGCAAAGGCAATGTGGATTAAGTATGAGTATCCGGACTGCACCTTCGAAGATATGTGCAAGGTATTCGGCATCCCGGAGCTTCGTCACAAGGCACATTTCTGTGCAGTATCCTCAACCTCAGGCACGGCAACCGAGGTAACCGCCTTCTCCATCATTACTGATTATGCAAAGGGCATCAAGTACCCGATCGCTGACTTCGAGATCACACCGGACGTTGCCATCGTAGACCCGGATCTCGCAGAGACCATGCCGAAGAAGCTCGTTGCTCATACCGGAATGGATGCCATTACTCATGCGGTTGAGGCTTATGTTTCTACAGCCAACAGCGATTTCACAGATCCGCTGGCGATTCACGCTATTGAGCTGATCCAGAAGACATTGATTAAGTCCTACAATGGTGATATGGAGGCCCGTGATACCATGCACAACGCACAGTGCCTTGCCGGTATGGCCTTCTCCAATGCTCTGCTCGGCATCGTGCACTCCATGGCCCACAAGACCGGTGCTGCTTTCGCAGACTACGGTGCACACATCATTCATGGTGCTGCAAACGCAATGTATCTTCCAAAGGTTATCGCTTTCAACGCAAAGGACGAAACAGCTAAGAAGCGTTATGGTGTCATCGCAGATTACATGCACCTCGGCGGTGCAAATGATGACGAGAAGGTTGCTCTTCTCATTGCCGAGCTCAGAAAGATGAATGACGAGTTGAACATCCCGCACTGCATCAAGAACTACGGTCCGGATTCGTATCCGACTGAGCAGGGCTTCGTTCCGGAGGAAGTATTCCTGGAGAGACTTCCGGAGATTGCAAAGAATGCCATTGCCGATGCCTGCACCGGCTCCAACCCTCGTATTCCGACACAGGAAGAGATGGAGAAGCTGCTGAAGGCTTGCTACTATGATACAGAGGTAGATTTCTGATCTCACCTTATCGCATTGAGTTTCAAATCTGACAAATAGCCATTGCCCCGGGGAATTCTCCTCGGGGTATTTTCATGCCCTCATACGACATTCCCTTCGCCTACATCTCCCATCACCGGTTGACGCCGACATTTCATCGACATAAAATAGCTGTGTTTACTTATTATTTCGCATAAAAGATATAGAGGAGAGACTATGGAGCAGGATCAGACGATAAAGAAAAAAAGCACCACCCGCGATATGACCACCGGAAATATTGTAAAGGAGATCATGCTGTTTGCACTGCCTTTGATGTTCGGCAACATTTTCCAGATGCTGTACAACACCGTGGATTCCATCGTGGTGGGAAAATATGTCAGCACAGAGGCGTTGGCGGCGGTTGGTGCCACCACTATGATTGTAAATATGGCGGTTTTTTTCTTTAACGGCTTCTCCATCGGTGCCGGCGTTATCATAGGCCGCTACTTCGGTGCAAAAAATATGGACCGGCTGCATACCTCCGTAGAAACCACCATGGCGACTACCTTCATCTGCTGCGTGCTGTTCACCATTCTGGGCATCCTCGGTGTCCCCATGATGCTGCGCTTTATGTCCACGCCAGACGATGTCATGAGCGACGCCAGCATTTACCTCCGCACCTACTTCGCCGGCATTGCCGGTCTTCTGGTCTACAACATCGGCTCCGGTATTCTTCGTGCCGTGGGTGACACGCGGCGGCCGCTGTACTTTCTGGTGCTGACCAGTATCATCAACATAGTTCTGGATCTGGTATTTGTCCTGGTCTTCCATCTGGGCATCTTCGGTGTGGCTTTGGCCACCATCATTTCCCAGTTCGTCTCCGCCGCACTGATTCTTCTGCTGCTTCTTCGCACGCATGACATCTACCGGCTGACCCTCCATGACTGCCGCATTGATCCGCAGATGCTCGGCATGATTTTCCAAGTCGGGCTTCCGGCGGGCATCCAGTCCATTATTACCGCCTTTTCCAATGTCTTCGTCCAGGCTTATGTAAACAACTTCGGCTCTGCCTGCATGGCCGGCTGGGCAAGCTACAACAAGCTGGACCAGTTCATCATGCTCTTCATTCAGAGTATGGCCATGGCTGCCACCACATTTGTTTCCCAGAACATCGGCGCCGGAAAGCTGAAGCGGGCCAATGAGGGCACCGTCCTCTCCCTGATTCTCGGTGTGAGCATGAATGCCGTTCTGGCAATGATTCTGTGGATCTTCGCCCCCGGTGCGGTGGGCCTCTTCACCACGGATACTGCCGTCATTACCCTCGGTGTACTGTTCGTCCGGCAGAACGTCTTCTTCCTTCTGTTCAATACAGTAAACCATGTTCTGGCGGGTGCACTGCGAGGCCGCGGCGATTCCACCGGTCCCATGGTCATCATGATTCTGAGCTTTGTGGCAATTCGTCAGACCTATCTTTTCTTCATGACGCGCTTTATCGCCAATACCCCCGCCACCGTCGGCTTCGGCTATCCCGTTGGCTGGATGGCCTGCAGTATCATAGAGCTGATTTATTTCATATTGCGCTGGCACAGAAAAACAGTTACAGCATAATAGTGTTCCACGATAGCAAAAAGAAAGCAGAGTCCGTTTGAGACTCTGCTTTCTTTTTTCGTCATTTGGCTTCACCACTATGCAAGGTGATGCGATACCGGGCACCTGCTGTTAAATCAGTCGCGGCAGGAAGAGGCTGGCCAAACCCAGGAAAATAAAGAATCCCAGCACATCCGTTGCCGTCGTGACAAAGATAGAGGATGCCAATGCCGGATCCGCCTTCAGCTGCTTCAGCACCACCGGTACCAGGAAGCCGAAAATACCGGATACCACCAGGTTGCCGATCATGGCCAGGAAGATGATGATGCCCAGGAATGCGTTTCCGTAAATGAAGCCGACCACCACACCGGTCACAAGACCGCAGGCAGCCCCGTCCACCATACCCAACATGATTTCCTTCACAAGGGCCTTCCAATTTTCCTTCAGTTCAATCTCGCCCTTTGCCAGCTCCCGCACCATAACAGACATGGTCTGGGTACCGGCATTTCCTCCCATACCTGATACAATCGTCATGGTCGCAGACAACGCCACCACCTTTTCAATGGTGCCTTCAAAAATCTTCACCGTAAACGATGCCAGAAATGCAGTCAGCAGGTTCACCAAAAGCCACGGAAGACGCATCCGTATGGATTCCGGCAAGGTCGAATCCAGATCCTCCTCCTTACTGGTTCCGCCGAGATGCGCGATATCCTCATCATGCTCTTCATTAATGACATCAATAATATCGTCAACCGTGATGATGCCGAGGATCGTCTGCTTCTTACTCACCACAGGAATGGCCTGCAGATCGTACTTCGAAACCATCTGGGCCACTTCCTCCTGATCCACCTCCGGCTCCACGAAAATCACCTGGTCGTCCATGATTTCCCGAAGCTTGGTGTTTCGTGATGCGCTCAGAAGATCCCGCAAATCCACAATTCCCACCAGATGCCGCTTGTCATCCGTTATGTAAATGCTTTCAATGACCTCGGTTTTCGGACCGATCTCACGGATAATGTCCAAGGCCTCCGCACAGGTTCGCTCCTCCCGAAGTGCGATATACTCTGTGGTCATGATACCGCCGGCAGAATCATCCGGATACTGAAGAAGTGTATGAATGATCCGGCGGTCTCCCGCTTTCATGTGATTCAGCAGCGTTTTTCGGCGTCCCGTCGACATTTCCCCCATGATATCCACGATATCATCCTTGGACATACTCTCGAAGACCTCCAGGAGCTGATCATCTGACAGATTTTCTCCCAATCTCTGTCGGAGGTCGTCATCTGCCTCCTCCATGATTTCCGTCAGCTGTTCCGTATCCAAAAAATCCGGCAAACGGCGAATATCCTCATCGTCCAGCTCATCCACCTCTTCAACAAAGTCGGCGGGCTGCATGTCCTCATAATATTCGTCAATGTCCTGCTGATTTCCCTCGTCGATCAGCTGCTCCAGGGCATCCTCGTCCTCTTCTTCCTCATCCTCTGCATCCTTTTCCTTCCTGTCACTGTCTGGAATGGATTCGAAAAGAGCTGTCAGATTCGGCCGGCTTTCCTCAGGAATTTCAATTTCGGCGTCCTCGTTCTCTGCTTCTTTTTCCGTCTCGGTCCTCAGCTTTTTTTCCTGCTCCAGATCCTGCTCGTTCATGATGGCGCCTCCTTGATCATCCCTATTATAATGTTGGGGAGCTTTAGACCCCAGTATTTTTATAGTATACCACTTTTCCCGGCTTCTGTAATGTCAGCTTATCTCTTATTGCAAACAGCGCCGGATGCGATGCATCCGGCGCTGTTCTGCTTCAAGCCGCTTTATTCGAAATACTCCTTCGCTGCCCGGAACAGTCCCATATCGAAGCTGCCCGGCACATTCTTGAAGTTGCCGTTTTCCCAGCGCTCCACATGCCCCATCTTGCCGAGGACACGGCCATCCGGTGAAGTAATACCCTCTACCGCATAATAAGAGCCATTCGGGTTGTACTGGATATCCATTGTCGGCTTGCCCTCCAGATCCACATACTGTGTTGCAATCTGGCCGTTCTTCACCAGCTCGCGGAAAAGTGCCTCCTCACAGAGGAAACGTCCCTCGCCGTGAGAAATAGCCACATTAAAGACATCACCCGGATTGGTGTTCTCCAGCCAAGGACTCATATTAGAAGCCACACGGGTACGTACTATCTTCGACTGATGACGTCCGATGGTGTTGAACGTCAGTGTCGGGCAGTGCACATCCGTGTCACGGATCTCGCCGTAGGGAACCAGTCCCAACTTAATGAGGGCCTGGAAGCCGTTGCAGATACCGATCATGAGACCGTCACGCTCATTCAGCAGCTTCATGGTCTGCTCCCGCACTGCCTCATTCCGGAAGAAGGAGGTAATGAACTTCGCAGAACCATCCGGCTCGTCGCCGCCGGAGAAGCCGCCCGGAATGAAGATCATCTGGGACTCCCGCAGCTTCGCTGCCACTTCCTCAACGGATTCCGTGATGTCCTGACGGGTCATATTCCGAACAACCACAATCTCCGGCTCCAGTCCTGCATCACGGCAGGCCTTGGCAGAATCATACTCGCAGTTGTTGCCCGGGAAAACAGGAATCAGCACCTTCGGCTTAGCTGTTGTCACAGCCGGCGCGATCCACTCCTCTTCGCTGTAATCCGGAACGCTGAGATCAACATCATTTCCCTCTGCTGCCGTCACACGATTGCAGGTGAATACAGACTCCAGCTTATCCTCATAGGCCTCGGAAAGAGCTGCCAGCGGCAGTGCAGCCTCATTGTAGCGGATTTCTGCTGCCTCTGTCACGAGACCTGCATCCGCCACAACAACGCCGACCTCCTGCAATACAGTATTCTTATACAGCTCATCAGCCGACACGCCGTCTGCCAGCTCCAGCAGGAAGGATCCGTACTGATAGCCGAAGATGTCCTCCAGCGACAGACTCGGTGCGAAGGTGAAGCCCAGGCCGTTGCCCATACACTGCTTCAGCACTGCCTCTGCCAGACCGCCGTAGGTCGGCGTATAAGCAGAAGCCAGCTTTCCCTCTGTCACCAGACGATGGATCTCTGCGAACTCTGCAAAGAGGCTCTCCTTCTTCGGCAGATCCTTCTCATAGGCGGGACGAACCCACAGCACCTTGTGGCCTGCTGCCTTGTATTCCGGTGAAAGGATGTTCTTTACATTCTCGGTGGTGATGGCAAAGGAGGTCAATGTCGGCGGCACATCCAGCTTCTCAAAGCTGCCGGACATGGAATCTTTTCCGCCGATGGCTGCAATGCCCAGATCCAGCTGTGCGGAGAAGGCACCCAGCAATGCTTCCAGCGGCTGTCCCCAGCGAGAAGGCACATGACCGGGCTTTCCAAAGTACTCCTGGAAGGTAAGATAGGTATCCTCAAAGCCGGCACCTGTCGCAATGAGCTTACATACCGACTCCACCACAGCGAGATAAGCTCCCTTATAGGGGCTCTTTTCGGTGATAAAGGGATTGTAGCCGTACGCCATAACGGAGCAAAGCTCTGTATGCTGCTTCTCCACAGAAATCTTTGCTGCCATCGCCTGAATCGGGGTTCTCTGATACTTTCCGCCGAAGGGCATCAGCACTGTTCCGGCACCGATGGTAGAGTCAAAACGCTCGCTGAGACCTCTCTTGGAGCAGACATTGAGATCCGATGCCAGCTTCTCCAGATTCTCGGCAAAGCCGCCCTTGAGCGCCTTGTGAATATCCTCCGCCTTCTGCGTTTCAATTTCAATATGCTTCTCTGCGCCGTTAGAATTCAGGAACTCTCTGGACAGATTCAGGATCACCTTTCCGTTCCAGTGCATGATCAGACGATTGGTATCCGTAACATTTGCCACGTGGCTGGCCTCCAGGTTTTCCTTCTGCGCCAGCTCCATAAAGTGAGCCTCATCCTCCGGTGCCACCACAACAGCCATTCTTTCCTGGGACTCGGAAATGGCCAGCTCTGTGCCATCCAGACCTTCGTACTTCTTCGGCACCTTGTTCAGGTCAATGTCCAGACCGTCTGCCAGCTCACCGATGGCCACGGAAACGCCGCCCGCGCCGAAATCGTTGCAGCGCTTGATGAGACGGCTTGCCTCCGGATTCCGGAACAGACGCTGCAGCTTTCTCTCCTCAGGCGCATTTCCCTTCTGCACCTCGGCACCGCAGCTGTCCAGAGACTCCAGGTTATGTGCCTTGGAGGAGCCGGTGGCGCCGCCGATGCCGTCACGTCCGGTACGGCCGCCCAGAAGAATGATGACATCTCCCGGCGCCGGTACCTCGCGGCGTACATTTTCCGCAGGAGCGGCTGCCACAACGGCACCGATCTCCATACGCTTTGCCGCATAGCCCGGATGATAGATCTCATCCACCAGGCCGGTGGCCAGACCGATCTGGTTGCCGTAAGAAGAATAACCGTCCGCTGCTGTCGTCACCAGCTTACGCTGGGGCAGCTTGCCCTCCATGGTCTCGGTTACAGGAACTGTGGGATCCGCTGCACCGGTCACACGCATGGCATGATACACATAAGAGCGTCCGGACAGCGGGTCACGGATGGCACCGCCGATACAGGTAGCAGCGCCGCCGAAGGGCTCGATCTCTGTCGGATGGTTGTGCGTCTCGTTCTTGAACAGCAGCAGCCAATCCTGCAGCTCGCCGTCCACATCCACCTTGATCTTTACAGTGCAGGCATTGATCTCCTCGGATTCATCAAGCTTTGTCAGCTTGCCCTCCTGCTTCAGCACCTTCGCTGCAATGGTACCGATGTCCATGAGATTCATGGGCTTCGTACGATTGATCTCCTGTCGTGCTGCCAGATAACGTTCCCATGCCTTCTGCACCTCTTCATCCGCAAACTTTACGGAGTCAATGGTGGTCAGGAAGGTGGTATGACGACAATGGTCAGACCAGTAGGTGTCAATCATGCGGATCTCTGTGATGGTCGGATCCCGATGCTCGCTCTTGAAATAAGCCTGGCAGAACTTCAGATCATCAAGATCCATCGCCAGTCCCTTTTCCTCCAGGAAGCGGTGCAGGGTTTCCTCAGACTCATCAATAAAGCCTGTGAGGGTCTCCACCTCTGTGGGAATATCATACTGCATATCCAGTGTCTCAACGGTCTCCAGACTCGCCTCGCGGGCCTCCACCGGATTGATCACATACTTCTTGATCTCTGCAATCTCTTTCTCCGTCAGACTGCCGTACAGCATATATACCTTGGCAGAACGCACCCTGGGCTTATCGCCCTGTGTCAGGATCTGAATACACTGCTCAGCGGAATCTGCGCGCTGATCATACTGTCCGGGCAGATACTCCACAGCAAAGGTGAAGGCATTTTCCTGCGGAAGCGCTGTATACACATCATCCAGCTGCGGCTCTGAAAGCACCTTCTGTACCGCCTGCTCGAAAACCGCCGGCTCCAATCCCTCTACATCATAACGATTAAAAAGACGCACATCCTCCAGATTCTGAATCAGAAGAATGTTCTGAATATCCCGCTTCAGGCCGTCTGCACTGTGGCGAAGTCCCTTCTTCTTTTCCACATAAACGCGATTTACCATTTCGCTCTTTCCCCCTTATATCTCCTTATAGGCTCTCAGCGCCCGCTGACCGATATCCCGCCGCATATGCATATTTGTGAAATGTATGCGGTCCGCATCCTCGTAAGCAAGCTTCACTGCATCGGCCAGTGCTGCTGCCGTGCGCACCACGCCCAGCACTCTGCCTCCCTTGGTATACAGCCGTCCGTAGCGCTTCTCCGCACCGGCCACATAGACATTTTCACAGGTCTCAACACCGGTGATCTCGTAACCGGACTGATACTTCACCGGATAACCGCCGGAGGCGATGACCACGCAGCAGGCGCTCCGATTCTTCCAGCGCACCTCGGTTTCCGCTAGGGTACCGTTGGTGGTGGCCTCCATAATGGTCAGGAGATCCGAATCCAGCAGCGGCAGTACCACCTGCGTCTCCGGATCACCGAAGCGGCAGTTGTACTCAATGACCTTCGGTCCCTTTTCCGTCAGCATCAGTCCAAAGTAAAGGCATCCACGGAAGGTTCTTCCCTCTGCATTCATGGCCTCGATGGTGGGCAGGAAAATGGTCTTCATACAGATCTCCGCAATTTCCTTTGTATAGTAAGGATTCGGTGCCACTGTACCCATACCGCCGGTATTCAGTCCCTTATCTCCGTCCAATGCCCGCTTGTGGTCCATGGAGGAAATCATAGGCACCACAGTCTTTCCGTCCGTGAAGCTCAGCACAGAGACCTCCGGTCCCGTCAGGAACTCCTCAATGACGATCTGATCTCCGGAATGGCCGAACTTCTTCTCCTCCATGATGGTGCGGATGCCGGCCTCAGCCTCTTCTCGAGTCATGGCTATGATGACACCCTTACCGAGGGCCAATCCATCTGCCTTGATAACCGTGGGAATGGGACATGTCTTCACATATTCCTCAGCAGCTGCCAGATCGGTAAAGACCTCATACTCCGCCGTGGGAATGCCGTACTTCTTCATGAGATTTTTGGAGAAAACCTTGGAGCCCTCAATGATGGCCGCATTCTTATGGGGACCGAAGGCAGGAATACCTGCAGTCTCCAGCGCATCCACCATGCCCAGCACCAGAGGATCATCCGGTGCCACCACGGCATAGTCAATGCTGTTTTCCTGACAGAAGCGAACCACGCCATCGATATCCGTTGCAGAAATCCCCGGTACACACTCCGCATCTGCTGCAATGCCGCCGTTTCCGGGAAGTGCATAGATTTTTTCCACACGAGGGCTCTTCTTCAGACTCTTAATGATGGCGTGCTCTCTTCCGCCGCCGCCGATAACCGCAATCTTCATACCTCTGCCTCCACAATTTCCTTCGACATAAGCTCCGCCGCAGCCGGAAGCAGCTTCCATTCTGCCTGCTCCATTACGCGCTTCTGAAGAATCTCCGGGGTATCTCCCGGCTGAATCTCCACAGCCTTCTGCAGCAGAATCCGTCCGCCGTCCGGCACCTCATTCACAAGATGCACCGTTGCGCCGGTGACCTTCACGCCGTAGCTGAGCGCCGCCTCATGCACCTTCAGTCCGTAGTATCCCTTTCCACAGAAGCTGGGAATCAGGGATGGATGAATGTTGATGATGCGGTTGGCAAAGCGCTTTGTGAAATTCTCGGAAAGAATGGTCAGGAAGCCCGCCAGTATGATGAGGTCAATGCTGTTTTCCTCCAGCACAGAGATCAGCTTCTCCTCATCCTTATGCACCACTGTATGCGGAATACCGGCCTGCTCAGCTCTGGTCAGGGCATAAATTCCCTCTCGGGATCCCACCACCAGGACAATTTCGCCATCCGGCAGCTCGCCCCGCTTTTCTGCATCAATAAGAGCCTGCAGATTCGTACCGCCGCCGGAAACCAGCACTGCAATTCTCGCTTTTTTCTTCACGTTTCTGCCCTTTCCTTAATGATGGAACAGCCGCATGCCGCTGAAGCATACCACCATGCCATACTTGTCTGCGGTTTCGATGACATTGTCATCCCGGATGGATCCGCCCGGCTCCACCACGTAGCTCACACCGGACTTATGGGCTCTTTCAATGTTGTCGCCGAAGGGGAAGAAGGCGTCGGAGCCCAGCGCCACGCCGCTGATGCCGGCAAGATATGCCTTCTGCTCTTCTCTTGTAAAGGGTTCCGGCTTCTCGGTGAAGTAATTCTCCCAGATGCCGTCTGCCAGTACATCCTCGTATTCGTCGGAAATGTAGACGTCGATAACATTATCCCGATCCGCTCTCCGCATGCCGCTCTTGAAGGGCAGGTTCAGCACCCGGTCAGACTGGCGAAGATGCCATACATCCGCTTTGTTTCCGGCAAGTCTCGTGCAGTGAATCCGGGACTGCTGTCCGGCGCCCACACCGATGGCCTGGCCGTCCTCAGCATAGCATACGGAATTGGACTGCGTGTACTTCAGCGTAATGAGGGCGACAGTCATATTGAGACGTGCCTCCTCCGGAATTTCCTTATTCTGTGAAACAATGTTGGCGAAGGCCTCGTCGGTCACCTTGTACTCATTTCTGCCCTGCTCGAAAACCACGCCGTAAACCTGCTTCCGCTCAATCTCCTCCGGAACGTAGCTCGGATCAATCTTAATGACGTTGTAGTTTCCCTTCTTCTTATTCTTCAGAAGTTCCAGTGCCTCCGGATCATAATCCGGTGCAATGACGCCGTCAGAAACCTCTCTGTGGATCAGCTTTGCCGTTGTCACATCACACTTTTCAGAAAGTGCAATGAAGTCGCCGTAGCTGGACATACGATCCGTACCTCTGGCTCTGGCATAGGCGCAAGCCAGCGGACTCTCATCCAATCCCTCCACATCGTCCACAAAGCACGCCTTCTTCAGCTTCTCCGGCAGCTTCCGTCCTATGGCGGCACCGCTGGGGCTGACGTGCTTGAAGGAAGCAGCCGCAGCCATACCCGTAGCAGTCTTCAGCTCTGATACCAGCTGCCAGGAATTCAAAGCATCCAGGAAGTTAATGTAGCCGGGGCGGCCGTTCAAAATCTCAAACGGAAGCTCCTTGCCTTCGTTCATAAAAACTCTTGCGGGCTTCTGATTCGGATTGCAGCCATACTTTAACTGAAATTCATTCATTCTTTTGTCCTCTCCGGCATCACTCTGCCCATTTATTGATCATCACATTCTCTGTCTCACCGGTGGCCAGGTCAATATAGCGCACATACAGAGAAATTCGGTTATCCTGATTCAGATTTGCCCAGATTTCCTCACTCAGCTCCTTTGCACTGTCCGGAATCGCTACTCTCTCCGGCTCACCCTCGAAAGTCGGAATCGGGTTGCCGTCGCAGCGATAGGTATGGATAAAATGGCCGAGACCGCTCTGCAGCTTATAGGAATAGGTATAGCGTGCGCAGTCTGTGCCCTCACTGTCCTGCGCCTTCAGAATAGACATCTTGTAGCTATTGCTGTCATCCAGCATAGCCAGTGCGGAAATGCGGGGGGTCCAGTTCGGACCGTCCGGCTCGAATTCCCGTGTCTCCAGCGCTTCCTCAAAGGTGTCTCCATTCTTCAGGAAATCATAAATGGTATCGGTCTGGTCTCCGTTGGTCACGATCAGGTTGTCGCCGAGACGACGGATCGGTGAATAAATAATGAGGCTGGGATCCTCCACCTTGGACGCATCGAAGGGATAAATGGTCACATCCTCTCCCTCCTCCCGGAAAATCCGGTTCCGGGAATTCTGAGAACGTCCCATGATGAAATAAGCAACAGCGAGCTTTTTGCCATCCTCTGATTTGCCCACCACAATGCCGCGGCCCGGGTAGCTGTTATTGGCCAGCAGTATACCCAGCTTATGTACCTCGTAAGTCATTGTTCCTTCCTCCTCAGTTCAGAATGACCTTATCCTCGGACTTCACAATTTCGCCCAGATGATAAGCCTCTACGCCGTTCTCCTGCAGAATGCGAATGGCCTCTGCCTCGTCCTCCGGTGCCACAACAATGCTCATTCCTACACCCATGTTATAGGTATTGAACATGTCACGTGTCTCGATATTGCCGGTCTTCTGGATCAGATCAAAGATAGGCAGCACGCGCACATCACTCTTGTTGATCTTTGCGCCCAGACCGTCCGGGATGGACCGCGGAATGTTCTCATAGAAGCCGCCGCCGGTGATGTGGCTGATGCCCTTCACAGTCAGCTTCTCCAGAAGCTTCAGCACCGGCTTCACATAGATCACAGTAGGGGTCAGCAGCGCTTCGCCAATGCCTTTGCCGCCCAGTGCCTCTACAGGTGCCAGTGCAGCCTCCTTCGTCATATGATCAATGTCAAAGACCTTTCGTACCAGGGAGAAGCCGTTGGAATGCACACCACTGGAAGGCAGCGCAATAACCGCATCTCCCTCTTTCATAGAGTTGTTGTCAACAATCTTCTCCTTGTCGACAATACCTACGGAGAAACCGGCCAGATCATACTCATCCTCCGGATAGAAGCCCGGCATCTCTGCAGTCTCACCACCGATGAGCGCGGAATCCGCCTGTACGCAGCCCTCAGCTACACCCTTCACGATATCCGCGATCTTCTCCGGTACATTCTTGCCGCAAGCAATGTAGTCAAGGAAAAAGAGCGGCTTCGCGCCGCAGCAGATGACATCGTTCACACACATGGCCACGCAGTCAATACCTACGGTGTCATACTTCTCCAGCAGGAATGCCAGCTTCAGCTTGGTGCCCACGCCATCGGTGCCGGATACAAGAATCGGCTTCTTGTAGCCCTCCGGCAATTCAAAAAGACCGCCGAAGCCGCCGAGACCGGAGGCTACACCCTCGGTCATGGTTTTTGCCACATACTGCTTCATCAGCTCCACGGACTTATAGCCCGCGGTAATGTCTACGCCTGCTTCCTTGTAAGCCTCACTGTAACTCTTCATGTCGTTCTCCTTTACTCCTCTTAAGCCAATGTATTAAAACGTGCCGACAGCTCCTGATCCTTCTTCATAATCTTCTCATGATTTCGGTCTCTGTCGTCCTGAAGCTTCTCTGCCAGACTGTCCTCTGTCACAGCCAGAATCTCAATGGCCAGCAGGGCCGCATTTTTTGCGGTATTTACGCCAACTGTCGCCACCGGAATTCCGGGCGGCATCATCACGGTAGAAAGCAGTGCATCCATTCCCTCCAGTACCTTGCTTGAGCAGGGAATGCCAATAACCGGAAGTGTTGTATTGGCTGCAAAGGCACCGGCCAGATGCGCCGCCATACCGGCAGCACAGATCAATACGCCAAATCCCTGAGACCGTGCAGACTTTGCAAAAGCACCGGCCTCCTCCGGTGTTCTGTGTGCAGAATACACATGCACCTCAAAGGGCACCCCATATTCCTTTAAAACCTCAATGCCCTTTTCCACTACCGGAAGATCCGAATCGCTTCCCATGATGACTGCTACCTTTTTCACCATTTTCTCCTTTCCGCTGCTGCACGAATGACGATATGCGTTTTCATGCAAAAAAAGGGAGCAGCATAAGCATGCTGTTCCCTTGAATTTATAGACTGTTCACCGCTGCAACCGGCTTTCCCGCCATGTTGTTCATAACGCAGAAAATCCCTGTCCGGCTCATATGATTTCCGTTTTTCGCGAAATTCACGTCTCGATTCATTCTCAATCCTCTCGTCCGGGTCGTCTGCAACAAAAGGATTATATTAAATAGAAGTTTTTACGTCAAGTATACAGAATGTCCAGAATCCTGTTCACAAGAGCACCAAAATCCGCTTATTTGGTCAGTGTAATCAGAAGTTCATTGCTTCTCTCAACAAAGGCCGCCATGTCCTCTGCATTGAGCGGTGCCTGCTGCAGACGCGCCAGATCGTAAAGCTCCTCGGCAATCATCTTCGTGCTGTCATCCTCGCCATGCTCGGAAAGGTACTTTACAAGAGGATGCTCTGCATTAAGAATCAGAGTTTCCTCTACAGCCATATCGCCCATAGGCATACCCTTCATGGCGTACATCTTCATCATGTCGTTCATACGACGGGATTCCTCAGATACAGAAAGCATAGCTGCGGTCTTCGCAGAGGTCAGCTTCTGCAGCTTCACCTTCAGCTTGTCCCGTCCGGTAGCCGTCCGAATATAGGTTTCCAGCGTACCCTGCTTCTCCTCCAGAGTCTTCTGCTCTTCTTCGCTGGTCTCTGCCTGGAACTCCTTCTCAAGATCTGCATCGATGCGTTTGAAGTGCACGCCCTGGTTCCGGGCCTCCAGCTCTGTAATGAAAGGCTGGTCGATCTTCTCCGGCAGAACCACAGCATCCTTGCCGGCTGCCTTGAACATTGCAATATACTGACTCTGCTGCACCGGATCTGTCACATAGAAGATTACCTTGTTCTTCTCTTCCGCGTCTTTCTCCTCCGGCTTCTTCTCGGCTTCTGCGCCGGCAGCATTATCCTCAGTCTTCTCCGGCTCCTTCTTCTCGTCCGGATCAACCTTCTCCACCTCGAGGCACTCAGGAAGCGCCAAATACTTATCATTCAGATCCTTGAAAAGAATGTAATCCGTCATCTTCTCGCAGAACTTCTGGTCACGCAAACATCCATACTTAATGAACGGAGCAATGTCATCCCAGTACTTCTCATAATTCTCACGATCCGTCTTACACATGCCGGAGAGCTTGTCAGCCACCTTCTTGGTGATATAATCGGAAATCTTCTTCACGAAGCCGTCATTCTGCAGCTGAGAGCGAGAAACATTCAGCGGCAGATCCGGACAGTCGATGACGCCCTTCAGCAGCATAAGATACTCAGGGATGACCTCTTTAATGTTTTCGGCAATAAATACCTGGTTGTTGTACAGCTTAATGGTTCCCTCAATGGACTCGTATTCCATGTTGATCTTCGGGAAATAGAGAATGCCCTTCAGATTGTAGGGATAGTCCATGTTGAGATGGATCCAGAACAGCGGCTCCTTGTAATCATGGAACACCTTATGGTAGAACTCAATGTACTCGTCCTTGGTGCATTCGGAGGGTTTTTTGCCCCAGAGCGGATGTGTTTCATTCATGAGCTCCGGACGCTTCTCAATCTTCAGCTGCGCCTTTTCTGTATGCTCCTTGCCATCGGCATCCTTAGTGGTCTTCTCCGGAATTTCTTCCAGAACCACATCTCCATCCTGCTTCTCATCTGCCATGATGGTCTGACTGTCCTTAGGCAGCTTGGTCAGATAAATCTCCACCGGCATGAAAGAACAGTACTTGTCAATGATAGTGCGGATTTCCCACTCATTATCATACTTCAGGCAGTCATCATTCAAATGCAGGGTGATTTCGGTACCATGTCCTTCCTTGCTGCCCTCGCTCATCTCATATTCGGTACCGCCGTTGCATACCCAATGCACAGCCTTTGCATCCTTCTTATAGGAAAGGGTATCAATCTCCACAAGATCAGCGACCATAAAGGCGGAATAGAAGCCCAAACCGAAGTGACCGATGATCTGGTCATCATTGGCCTTGTCCTTGTACTTCTGGATGAAGTCTGTGGCACCGGAGAAGGCGATCTGATTGATGTACTTCTCAACCTCCTCGGCGGTCATACCGATACCGTTGTCGCGGAAGGAAATGGTCTTCTTTTCGGCATCAACGGTCACATCCACACGACCCTTGTAGCTCTCAGGCTTTTCCCATTCTCCGATAAGTGCCAGCTTTTCCAGCTTCGTCACTGCATCGCAGGCATTGGAAATCTGCTCACGTACAAAAATGTCCTGATCGGAATACATCCACTTCTTGATGATCGGGAAAATGTTTTCACTGTTAATCGATAAACTGCCCTTTTGTGCCATATTCTTTACCTCTCTTTTGTTCTTCTATAGGGATTCTTCTCTTACTGTATAGGTAGAGAAGAATATTGCTTTCTCATGCAAGCAGAGATTAGTATAGCACAATTGTTAGCACTCAGCAATAATGATTGCTAATATTTTGATAAAAATAAAACCACCTTTCCTATGAAAGATGGCTTCCCACCGGATTCATCTCGAACTGGTGGTTCTCGATGAACTTGCCTTCGGCAAGCAACTACCCTTCGGGCAGTTGTCGGATCGTTACGAAGTTTGCTTAATGCAAACATCTCTACTGGAACCGCGGGGACTTGAACCCTGGACCGATCGGTTATGAGCCGACTGCTCTAACCAACTGAGCTACGGTTCCGCATTTTTCTTTTGCTTTAAAAAAAAATCTAAGCTTTCGCTTAGATCAAAGCCGATATTCGGACTCGAACCGAAAACCTACTGATTACAAATCAGTTGCTCTACCTATTGAGCTATATCGGCAAAAACTTAGCGGCTTACTTTTTCTTCCGCTTAAAAACTTCTCCACTGGATTCATCTCGAACTGGTAGTTCTCGATGAACTTGACTATCGGCGAGTATCCCCTCTTCAAAGTCTATTGGCACTTCTACTTGGGATTGAACTCGAGCTTGTAGCTCTCGTTCAACTTGCCTTCAGCAAGCAACTGCCCTTCGGTCAGTTGTCAGATCGTTTCGCAATTCGCCTGATGCGAATTGCTTCACTCCCCCAGTTGGACTCGAACCAACGACACCGCGGTTAACAGCCGCGTGCTCTACCGACTGAGCTATAGAGGAATAATTCCTTTTCAACAAACAACTGCGAAATGATCATTCCGATATTTCAAACATCATGTTCATAAATCACTA
>CAZJQX010000042.1:5853-19312 GCA_964548305.1 uncultured Lachnospiraceae bacterium | reverse complement strand
CTGAACTGCTTGAGCTGCTGTTGTCCGTTGCGGACGGGTTGGAGCCCAGTGTCACATCCACCTCGACCTCCTGGTACTTGCCACTGCCGTCCTGACGCTGTACCGTCACCTTCACGGTTTCACCGGAGCGATACTTCGAAAGCAGAGTCTTCAGATCGTCATATGTGGTCACGCCCTGGCCGTCCAGCTTGGTGATGATGTCCTTCTCCTGCAGACCGGAATTCTCGGCGCTGGAGCCCTCCGTAAACTTATAGATGAAGACACCCTGCGGCATGTCGAAGCTCTGGGAGGTTGTCTTATCAATGTTCTTCACCTGCACACCAAGGTAGCCCCTCTCATTCTCCGGCACCTCATCTCTGGTGGTCAGACTGGACAGGCTGTCCAGAATGCTCTGGGCCTTGGAGGACGGGATGGAATAGCCCATGCCTTCAACATCCTGTGAGGAATATTTCGCAACATTGATGCCGATCAGCTCGCCCTTCATATTGAGAAGCGCACCACCGGAGTTGCCGGGGTTGATGGCGGCATCGGTCTGCATCAAACCGGTTTCTGTGCCGGAGCTGGTCTCCACATCACGATCTTTTGCGGAAATGATGCCGGTCGTCACAGACTGACCGTAGCCGAGTGCATTGCCGATCGCCACTACCTGATCACCGACCTCCGCATCATCGGAGCTGCCGATGGTGATCACCTTGATGGCATTCAGCGTATCGCTCGGGATATCCGAAAGCTTCACTGATACCACAGCAAGGTCGTTGCTGGCATCGGTGCCCTTGATCTGTGCATCAATGGTCTGATCGTCACAGAAGGTTACAGAAAGGGAGCTGGAATCTGCCACCACATGATTGTTTGTGGCGATCAGCAATTCGGTATCCGTCTTACCGATAATGACGCCGGAGCCGCTGGCCGGCGCCTCATATTCCTGAGAAGAATAGTTCCCGAATATAGAGTATCCGTTCTGCTGATATTTTACCATATTGGTGATGGCCACAACAGAAGGCATAGCCTCCTTCACCACATCCGAAACCGAGCCGCTGTTGACAGCTGATGCCGTTGCTGTCGATGTTGATTCCTGCTGCGCTGCTGTCGTCTCATTTGCCGCCGCACTGCTCTCTGCATCCTCTGTTTCCTGAACGGCCTGTGCTGTCTGCACAACACCCGCCTTCTGCGCGACGACATTAACGCCGACCATAGAACCGCCTGCCACTACACCAAAGACCAAAGCACTTGCTACTACTGTCGCTGCCCGTTTCATAATCAAAACCTCCTTATGAGATACTACTCTTTTCTTTTGATGTCTGTATCATACGGGGCGAATGTGATTATTTTGTGATTTACTTTTGTACTTTGTGTGACTCCTTCAGCCGGCAAAGGCTCAGTCTCTCCACTCCAGCAGAAGTGCCGCCGCCTGAGCGGAAATGCCTTCTCCCCGGCCGGTGAAGCCCAGATGCTCCTCTGTGGTGGCCTTGACCGAAATCTGTCCCACGTCGATTCCCAGCGCTGCCGCAATATTCTCACGCATAGCCGGAAGATATCCCGCCAGCTTGGGGCGCTGACAGATGATGGTGGCATCGACATTGCCTACCCTGTAGCCGGCCTCCTCCAGAATGCGCCGCACCTCACGAAGAAGCGCAATGGAATCCGCCCCTTCATAGCGGGGATCCGTATCAGGGAAATGCTGTCCGATGTCGCCCAGTGCCGCCGCCCCCAGCAGACTGTCCATCACAGCATGGGTCAGCACATCCGCATCGGAATGTCCCAGCAGGCCCTTCTCAAAGGGAACTTCCACACCGCCCAGAATCAGCTTCCGATCCTCTACCAGCTTATGTACATCGTAACCCGTTCCGATTCTCATACTACCTCCGTCCTTTATCCCAATACCAGAAGCTTGCCCGGCACACAGCGCAGCGTGAGATCCGGCAGCTCGCCGCAGCTTTCGCCGTCCGTATGCACCTGCATCGGCTCCTCCACATGAATCTCCGCCTCCCGGCAGCGCAGAAGATGCACGCCTGTCATTTTCTGATGATGTCCCGTAATGGCATTCAGCATGATGCGGATGATACGGCTCTTCCGCTTCGTGCTGACAATGCAGAGATCCAGATAACCGTCTGCGCAGTTCGCCTGGGGGCCCAGCTTGTAGCCGCCTTCATAGGGATGCACCTGTGCCGTGATGAAGATAATGTTGTTAAACTCCATTCGCTGGTCACCATCCAGCACCACGCAGCCGCGGCTTTTTTTCGCCCGCTTCAGCTCCCGCAGAAAGGTGAACATATACAGCAAACGGCGAGAACGCAGATGCAGGCCCGACTTCATTTTCCTCTGTTCCAGGAAGAGCTCCCGGAAAACGGCGGCATCAAAGCCGATGCCCGCGCTCACGGCGAAGCGCCGGTGCAGCCCCTCCGCGTTCAGCACGCCGTAATCCATCCTCGTGCAGGTCTGCTCGTTCAGAATCCGCTCGAGCTGCCGACGAAGCATCTGTCTTCTGTAGAGTCCTCTGGCGAAGTCATTGCCGCTGCCCGTGGGAATCAGGGAGAAAAACACCCGGTCCGAATCGAGGCAGCTTCCGTCCACAGCCTCGTTCAGAGTGCCGTCACCGCCGATGATGATGATGTGTTTGTTTTCCCGGCATTTCTCCGTGATTTTTCTTGAGAATTCCCGGGCATCCCCGCTTTTGTTCGTGATGAAGACCTCGTAGTTCTGCGCTTCTCCCATACGAAGAAGGAGCTTCTGCACCTGCTTCCAGACGCGAAGCCCCTTGCCCTCACCGGCATGCGGATTCACAATAAAGTAATACATCAATAATCGATGGACTCCATGTACTTCATATATTTCACAACCATCAGCGCAATCTTAAATGTGATGGCATCGTCAAAGACGCGAAGGTCCAGTCCTGTGGACTTCTGCAGCTTGTCGAGACGATACACCAGCGTATTTCTGTGGATATACAGCTGACGGGAGGTTTCAGATACGTTCAGGTTGTTCTCGAAGAACTTGTTGATGGTGGTCAATGTCTCCTCATCGAACTCATCCGGTGAAACCTCTGTAAAGATTTCCTTAATGAACATCTTGCAGAGCGGAATCGGCAGCTGGTAGATCAGACGGCCGATGCCCAGGTTGCTGTAGGCAATGATTTCCTTGTCTGCATAGAAGATCTTGCCGACCTCCAGTGCCATCTTCGCTTCCTTATAGGAACGGGAAACCTCTTTGATTTCATGAACGATGGTGCCGTAGGAGATCTTTGCCTGGATCATGGCCTCTGTGTTCAGCATATCCAGAATGGTCTCTGCCACCTTCTCCACGTCATCATAGGTCTCGGAGGCCTTCAGTTCCTTCACGATAATGACATTCTTCTCGTCCACTGCCGTCACGAAATCCTTGGTTCTGGTGGCGAACAGCGTCTTCAGCGCCTCCAGAGCACCATTGTCTGCACCATTCTTCGTTTCAATAATATAAACGATACGACGTACACCTACTTCAATGTGCAGCTTCTTCGCTCTGTTGTAGATATCCACAAGAAGCAGATTGTCCAACAGCAGGTTCTTCACGAAGTTATCCTTGTCGAACTTCTCCTTATAAGCCACCAGCAGCGTCTGAATCTGGAATGCAGCCAGCTTTCCTACCATGTAAATGTCGTCGGAATCGCCTCTTGCGACCAGGACATACTCAAGCTGGCGCTCGTCAAAGATCTTAAAGAACTGAAAACCGCCGGCTGCCTGGGAATCCGCCTGAGAGCTGGCAAAGGAGGTCACCATCTCCATGATGTCCTGCTCCTCGGAAAAGGTGGTCGCCAATACCTTTCCGTCCACGTCGGCAATTGCGATATCCACTCTTGTGATTCCCTTCAGAGAATCGATTGTGCTCTGTAAAATCTGATTTGATATCATTTGAACTCCATTTCTCCGGCATCCTGACCGCTGACCGGCGCTGCTTACCCTCATGAAATCTATCACAGTCTGTTTTCTTTCAGGTTTTAACTATAGAATATTTTTTTCGAATTGACAAGATTCGAAGGCAAAAAAACGACGAAGCAGAAATTGCCTCGCCGCGTTTTTCCGTGGAAATTTACCACCTCAGTTTGTGATGGTCTTTTCCGTATCCTTATCAAAAATGTGAATCTTGCTCTCATCCAGCTGAAGCCGAACCACGTCTCCGACCTCTGCCTTCAGCTCCGGGCTGACCTTGGCTGTCCACTCCGTATCGCCTATTTCAAAATGCAACAGCGCCTCTGCACCCAGCATCTCATAAACACTTACCGTCGCAGAAAAAGCATTATCCTCTTCGTCTGCTTCGTGCAGATCCTCCGGCCGGATGCCGAGAATCACGGTTTTTCCGAGATAGCCCTGCTCCTTCAAAACAGCCGCTCTCTTCTCATCCACTGTCAGAGTATAATCTGCGAAGCGAAGCACCGTCTTTCCGTCCTGCGCCTCACACTGCGCATCGATCATGTTCATCTGTGGAGAACCAATGAAGCCGGCCACAAAGCGGTTGCAGGGCGCGTCATAAAGCCGCTCCGGCGTATCCACCTGCTGCACCACGCCATCCTTCATGACAACGATACGGCTGCCCAGTGTCATGGCCTCTGTCTGATCATGTGTCACGTAAATGATGGTGGTCTCCAGGGATTTGTGCAGTCTTGCCAGCTCCACCCGCATCTGTGAACGAAGCTTTGCATCCAGGTTAGACAGGGGCTCGTCCATGAGGAACACCTTCGGTCTTCTGACGATAGCCCGGCCCATGGCCACTCTCTGCCGCTGACCGCCGGACAATGCCTTCGGCTTACGATCGAGGAGAGACTCCAGATCCAGGATCCGTGCGGCCTCCCGTACCTTCTTGTCGATTTCATCCTTCGGCACCTTGCGAAGCTGCAGTCCGAAGGCAATATTATCATACACAGTCATGTGCGGATACAGTGCATAGTTCTGGAACACCATGGCGATGTCCCGGTCCTTGGGCTCTACCTCGTTAATGCGCTTTCCGTCGATGAGAAGCTCTCCGTCACTGATGTCCTCGAGTCCGGCAATCATCCGCAGTGTCGTGGATTTTCCGCAGCCGGAAGGGCCTACCAGAATGATAAATTCCTTATCTTCAATATCCAGATTAAAATCCTTCACAGCCGTAAAGCCGTTCGGATATCTCTTCACAATGTTCTTGAGTTGTACGCCTGCCATATTTTCTCCTTAGCAAAAACCGCCAGCAGCAACGCTGCATTTCATGAGAATATTGTATTTCATTTGTTATGGCAGTTCTACGGAACTGTTTCCCGAAAAAAGTTAAGAGATTTTAGGAATTATGCAGACAGATGCCAAAGGGCCTGTCAGTATCCACAAAATACCACCTCTAAAGTCACCGTTTTCGCCTTAAAAATAAGCATTTTCATGATTTTCAAGGCAATTGCGCCAAAGTTTTAAGACTTTTTTTGTGAATTCAAACATATTGTTTTGCACGTTTATACAAGATGCCCCATCCGGTTGCCCTTTCTCCGGCTTTTTGCCGTTCTTTTTTATCAATTTCAACGGACAGAAGCCCCCGGCCATCACTGCCGGAGGCTTCTGTCAAGAAAAGGCTCTGTAAAACACTTTGTAAACGAAACTTGCAATTGTTTAGCACCACTGAAAAAATATAAATTGGAGAACTGAGCTTGCTCAGTGAGACAATTATATGTTTTTTCGGTGGCGGATAAGGCGCGCAGCGCCTCTAAACCGCCACATCGCGCATCGCGAAGCGATGTGGCGATGCGGTGCTAAACAGTTACCGGAATTTCAATCAATAAATACAGAAAATACTGGTCTTTGTGATTTTAACCCGCTCCTCCTTCAGGAGCTTGCCGACAGCGCGCTTGAAGGCCGCCTTGGACATGCCGAAATCCCGCTGCACCGTATCGGCATCCACAAGCTTGTCGGTATAGGGAACATGGCCCTCGAACTTCTCGTTCATGATCTTCAGCACCTGATCCGCGTTCTGCTCATAGTGATAGGTCTTCACCGCTGCCTGATCAAGATGCTTCGCCTCCTCATGCTTTTTGGTATACATGGTGGCGGCCAGACGGTTGGATTTGTCGACATAGAGATAGACCTCGACCTCGTCTCCCTTCTTCAGGGCATACCGCATTTCCCTATGCGGCAGCAGCACGTCCTTCTCCAGGCCGATGTTCACAAAAGCGCCGATTTCGCCCACATCGCTTACCCGCACCTTGGCAATCTCGCCCACCAGCATCAGCGGACGTCTTGTTGTGGCAATGAAGCGGTCCCGGGAATCCTTGTAAACGAATACCTCCACAGTATCCCCGACCTTCTTACCGTTCGGCACCTGCTTCACCGGCAATAGCACGGCATCCCCGTCTGCGTCCTCAAGATAAACGCCGAAGTCCTTCTCTCTCATAATGGTCAGAACCTGCATCTCACCCAATTTCAACATTGCAATATACCTCTCCTTCTTCATTCTGCAGGCTCACGCAGAAGCCCTCGTCTGTTTTTCCGATATACGGAATCATTTTGTTGCCGAGCACAGCAGCCTTACGGTACTCTGCCCGAATCCGCCCCTTTTGAAAATGAAGCTCTGCCTCAGGCAGTGCTGCCAGCGCATCCGCCGCAATGGCGATATACTGGGCATTGTTCACATGGTGGTTGGAATCAATGTGATGCGGGGAGATCGTCAGCATTTCCCCAGCCGTCAGCTCCGCCGGCGTCTCGATCTTCCGACTGCTTTCCGGCAGTTCCAGCACATCCCGCATTTCCCCGAAGGGCGCCACATCCTCTTCTGTCACCTTCGCCGGGCGCATCCTTTCTGTATCATAGTAGAACCAGATGCTCTCCGCCCGCAGGAGATAGGCACCGCCCGGTTCCCGGATCCAGAAATTCCGGTGGGCCATTACTCCTTTAAAGGCATGCGGAGATGTGCCGATGACGATCTGCTCACAGAGCTTCGGCAAACGGTCCACATGGATATCCCAGTAGGACAGAAGCCACGCCCGCTTTTTCTTCTCCAATGCTTCCACACTGAGTCCCACATCCGTGGAATGAAATGTGGAGCAGTCCTGTAGATAATTCACCAGCGCCGCCAGGCGCATCCTTCCGTTTTCGTCCGTCTCCGAATACCGGACCCGTTCTTCAAATTCGTACATAATCTTCCCCCGGCTCAATAGAAAAGAGCAGGACTCCCGGTTCTTCCCGAAAATCCTGCCCGTAAGCTTTCTATGATCTGTCGTTCCGTTCCGTGTCGTTTGCCGCACCTTCTCCGTGCGTTTTATATCTTAGTCGATTCCGTTGTATCCGTCAAGCTTGGATGTGCAATGCGGGCAGCGGGTCGCCTCGATGGGGATCATTGTCTTGCAGTAGTCACACTTCTTCTCTGTCGGTGCGGCAGCCTCCTCAGCCGGCTTCTTCTCGCCCAGCTTCCGCAGTTTATTCATCTGCTTCACAAACATGAATACTACAAAGGCCATAATCAGGAAGTTGATCACTGCCGTTACAAAGGAGCCGTAAGCCAGTACAGATCCCTCGGCTGCTGCCTCCGCATATACCTTCGTGGTCTGTCCTGCCAGCGGAATGAACATATTTTCAAAGTCGATCTTTCCGGTCACCAGCGAGATCAGCGGCATAATAAGATCATTTACCAGATCATTCACCAGTGCCGTGAAGGCGGAACCGATGATCATGCCGACAGCCAGGTCGATCATATTTCCCTTGAACGCAAATTCCTTAAATTCCTTAATAAAGCCCTTCATGTGCCTTCCCCCTTGTCTGGATAATCAAAGCGGCAAAAAAATGTCGCGCCCGAACGCATTTGTCAGGCGCGACAGCATTATATCAAACAAATTTGACGCCGTAAACCCTCAGGCGCGGATCTCTCTCCGCATGAAGGAAATATAGGCCAGTGCAAAGCCGACTGCCGCAAGCGCGAACATGCCGACGAGATGCGGCCAGATTTCCAGCACGCTCTGCCCAAAGGACAGGTAGCTTGCAATGGCGCCCTTCTGATACTCCAGCAGAGACATGATGCTGAGGGAACGCACATTGGGATTCAGGATCATTGTGGTCGCTTCACTGAAGAGGTAATAGGGCGAAATCCGGTTCAGCCCCACCTGCAGCTGGTAATTCTTCAGCGCATTAAACTGTGCCCCGATGCCGCTGGTCGGATAAACGATGCCGGCAATGTTGGATGCCACAAGGCTCAGAAACATGGTCAGAAACAGCCAGACCGCCACACAGGCCAGTGCCGCGGTAGCCGCATGACGACAGATCACGGAGAAGAAAATTGCGAAGGCCAGCCAGACGGAAATGTACACCGAGGCCATCAGCAGGAACAGGAGCACCCGCGCCACCTCCTCCGCCTGCGGTGTCAGACCGGACAGCAGAATGCCGAAGCCGGCCACAAAGCCGCCCAGAGAAAAGACGGTCATGAAGATCAGTACAGCACCTGCCGCGAACTTGGCGTTAATGATGGTGTCCCGGTAGATGGGCTGCGCCGCCAGCCGGTTGAGTGTACCCTGGGCCTGCTCGTTGTTCACCGCATCAAAGCCCAGCATGATGCCGAAGATCGGCCCCAGGAAGCCCAGGAATGTCGTGAAGGAATAGATGGAATTGCCTGAGGTGGTGAAGAGCTCCAGGAACATGAAATCAGAAACCGAGGTCTGTCCATCCGAGGTCTGCAGCGCATTCTGCGCCAGTGTCGAAATGGCGCCGCTGAGACTCGCACAGCTGATCACAAACAGCAGCAGAAACAGTACCAGAAAGCGCATGCTCTGCAGATGGTCGCAGAGCTCCTTTCGGAACAGCACATGAAAGCCGATCCGGTTGCTTCTCTCCTTCTCACTATGAAGCTCTGTGCAGAAGCTTCTGAAGCCGTCCTTTAATGCCTGAAGACTCCCCGTTCTCCGACGCGCTTCCTTTGACGCTGTCATATGCATCCTCTCCCTTCTCAAAATATTTTCTGTAGATCTCGTCCAGATCACCGCCGCGCTGGTGCATTTCCTGCAGCACATAATGCTGTGCTGAAAGCAGTTCCAGCAATTCCCGGCGGATGTCTCTGTTTGACTCAATGTGAATACTGCCGTCCTCCCGCTTTCCGACAAGGCGTATGCCGGCGATGCCGCGGAGCAGCTGACTGAGCGTACCGTCTGTATCGGCAGCGCCGTCTTCGCGCTCTGCCCGGATGTCCAGCATGAAGAGTCCTTCATTTTCCAGCTGTTTTCCCAGCTCCTCTATACGTCCGCAGGCAATCATGCTGCCCTTAACAAAGATGCCGACACGGTCCGAAATCTTCTGAATCTGATACAGATCATGAGAAGAAATCAGCAGCGTTCGTCCGTCCTTGACAGACAATTCGCGAATCAGTGTCGTCAGCTCACGCATGCCCTCCGGGTCGATTCCCAGCGTCGGTTCATCCATGATGATGATCTTCGGATCCTTCATCAGCACATCCGCAATTCCGAGACGCTGCCGCATACCGCGGGAATAGGTACCGGCCTTCCGTGAAGCGGCATAAGTCATTCCCACGCGCTCCAGCAGCATTTTTGCCCGGGCCTTCGCCTCCTCCCGGCCGAGTCCGTTCATCATGCCGGAGAAAACCAGATTTTCCATGCCGGTCATGTCTCCGTAGAAGCCCACGGAATCCGGAAGGTAGCCCACCTCCTTCTTGATGGCCAGCGAATCCCGCGTGCAGTCCATTCCGTCAATCCAGGCATGTCCGCTGGTCGGATCCGTCAGTCCCAGCAGCATCAGTGTCGTGGTGGTCTTGCCGGCGCCGTTCGGGCCCAGCAGTCCGAAGACCTCGCCGCGCCGAATGGACAGATTCAGATTATGCACTGCCGCCACTTCACCGTACTGCTTGCAGAGATTTTCCGTCTGTATAATGCAGTCTGCATTATTCATCGTTTCCTGAGACATTTAGTGCCTCCCGTATTTTTTGAATACAGCATACAAGCCGCCGAAAATTGCCAGAATCAGCACGATACCGGCCACACCCCAGATGGACTGAGTCTTCACTGTCACACGGAACTGTGCCGCGTCAGAGGTATCTGTGCTCTTCGCATTGATGGTCATCACATAGTCACCGCTGATGGCAGACTTTGATGGTGTTACATAAGCAACAACGGACTTTGTTGCGCCGGCCTCCAGTGTGTCAATGCTGCTATCGCTGAACTCCACCTCCCAGTCTGTCGGTGCCTGGGCGGTCAGGTTAATGTTGTTGAGGGCAATATTTCCGTTGTTCACCACGTTCAGGGTTACCGCTGTTTTCTTGTTGGCATTGGCATCGAAGCTCAGGACACCGCTCTGCGTGGTCACGCTCAGATCATAGGTACCGGTAATCGTCACTTTAAGTGTTGTGGTCAATGTCTCGTTGGCAGAGATGGCGCTCACCGGAATTTCATACTCTCCGGCCTCTACGCTGTCAGTCGGTGTTACGGTGACCGTCAATCCCTGGCTGCCCTGTCCGTCCACATCGATTGAGGAAACCTGCGTGCTCTGTCCGGAGGGTGCGAACTTCACGGTCCATCCGGTAGGCGGCGTAGCCGACAGACTGTAGCTCTGCTTCTCTGCCGTATTGTTCTGAATGGTTGAGTTGAAGGTAAAGCTGCTGCCGCTTGCGCCCTGCTGTTCCTCGTAATCTGTTGTCAGCTTGCTGGAGCCGAGATCCACATTGGTGACATTCAGCGTCACCGTCAAGGCATCGCTGTTGCCTTCACCTGACGCCTGCAGCGTTACCGGATAGCTGCCTTCCTCCGCATTGTCCGGCACCGTCACCTTGTAGGTCACGAGACTGTCGTTTTCACCATTTTTCACATATACGCCGTTTACCGTATTTCCGCCGCCCTGAAAATATCCCTCAAAGTCATCCGGCAGGTTCGCGGCGGACAGCGAAACATTTTCACTGCTGCCGCTGTTGTCAAAATTCAGCGAGAAGCTCACGGTATCTCCCGGTTTCACCGAAACGCCCGTATAGCTTGTGCTCATTTCGAGACCCCCGTCCGCAAAAGCTGCGCCGGACATGAAAACAGCCATGAGGACAGCAGCCGCAGCTGTCTTCATGGCTCTTCCGGATTGTATACTGTTCTTCTTCATTTTCTTGCCTCCTAAGCTCCGGCAGGGTACAGACACACCTCTGCCTTGTTTTTTACGAACTTAGTTTTAACGGGCAAATATGAAATAAATATGTTTCATCTGTGTAGATTCTGTGAATCAGAAGACAAAGCAGGCAAGGAGCAGTGCCCAGGCAAGAAGCATCACCGGGACGCCCACCGAAAAGCAGAGATGCCGGGTCTTATGGCGAAACAGCAGCATTGCGCCGTAAGCTCCCAGCGCACCGCCCACCAGGGCAATGCAGAGCAGCTCTGCCTCCGGAATCCGCCAGCGATGATGTATCGCCTTCCACTTGTCCAATCCGTACATCAGGAAGGCGATCAGATTCATCACGATCAGATAATAGACAATCAGCATCAGCTCTGTCCCGGTGCCTTAAAGCCGGAAATCACCTGATTCCAGTCTGTAATGCCGATCACTGCCTTTGCAAACTCCGAGGTCTGCAGCGTCAGGCTGGGATTGTCGATGTTTTTGAATACCTCATGGGCCTGCTTGTGAATCATTGTGCTGCCCTCAAAATAGGACAGACCAAAAGCCAGACCGCTGGTGGTCTCATCCGCGGAATCCTCCTGGCGGCTCAAGAGATATGCCTTGATATAAGGGTTGTTCTCGACAATGTAGTAGGAATAAGCCACGGCTGCTGCCTGCTCCTCCGAAGTATCCTTCTGGTTCTGGTAGGTGCTGGTGAAGCCCTGCTCTGTCAGGAAGATGGTACGCACCTCTCCCTTCGGATTCCGGATGGATTCGTTCTGCATGAAATCCGTGATCACATGGAGATTCTGGAAGGTAACAACGGGAGAATCCGCATTCTGTGTCACCAATCCGGTTTCCTCATCATCCCAGAAGGCTGCCTTGCTCATCGGGTAAGAATAGGGATGCAGTGAGAGACCCCAGTCGATCCGTCCCTCTGTATGATCCCAGTTGTTGAACCACTCCACAACATCCTTTGCCTTGTACTTGCCCACCGGCGCTGCCTCCGGGTACATGTTCCAGTAATGATCAATGGAGAACATCACATTGTCATTGGCGCTCTCGGATTTGATGGCCGTATAGAACACACGAAAGGCTCTCTGGAACTTCTGCACATAGGTTGATACATCATAATCTCCGGCATAATTCCAGTACTGGTTGTCGATCTCATTTCCGATGACCCAGCTGGTGATCTTGCCGTAACCGTTCTTGCCGTTGTAGCGCTTTGCCAGATAAGAGGCCATGGCCTTCACGGCACGGAAGCCTCCCTCTGTTTCCACATTAAACTGATAGTACATGGCCTGGGTGGTGGGCAGCTCCGATACGCCCACCGGATTCAACTCCGTCACCGTCTTGTTCCAGCCGTTCAGAAGAATGGCGGTAACGGCAACGCCGGAATCTGACAGCCGCTTCACCTCCTGATCCAGCTGATTGATCAGGGAAGCGTTGATCTGGTAGGTCTTTCCCTCAAAGCTGTAGCTGATGCCGCTGCCGAAGAAGCGCTGGGTCGGAATGTCCACGCCCGCATGCTTGATGTTCAGGGAAAGCGCATCATCCAGAAGATTCGGGTCCACGCGAAGTCCCTTCTTTCCGTTGTTCAGCTGGGCATCCTGATTTGCGGCCAGTACCTCCGGGTTGGTGATGTAGCACCGGTTCGATACAATCTGATAGCGGGAGCCCACCTTAACGGCTGCCACAAAGGAGCTGTACAGGCGCTTCTCGCCGGGACCTGCATCCAGATCGAAGCTTACATCCATCTGGTCTGCGGCATCCGCAGACGCCAGCGGATCCTTCCGCATGGTGAGATCCGTCTGATAGGGCTTGATCTCGAAAACATATATCTTTCCGTCCGTACCGGTCATGTCACGGTTGGAAGAAGTCATGCTGACCTGTATGCTGCTCTTCGTGTCCGCATTGATGGTCACCGAGTTTATCGTTGTTGCCGCACTGTAGGCATAGGCTTTTCCCGCAAATAAGAACAGGAAAAGGAAAGCTGCCGTCATCAGCTGCCAAAGCTTCGCGCGGCATCCTGTACCGTAATCTTTAAATCGTTCTGTCATGTCAACCTCCTGGTTTCCCTCTTGATGTCAACTTACTATAACACCTGTTTGCTGTAAAAAGCCATAGCAAAAATCTTACGTCTTTTATACTTTTACATCCGTCAGTGGATAATAAGCAGGCTTTGCTTCCTGTAATGTTCTCCGCTATACCATTGGACAGCAAAAGAGACTTCCATTAGGAAGTCTCTGGAGCAGGGCTAGAAGGATTCGAACCTTCAAATGACGGAGTCAGAGTCCGTTGCCTTACCGTTTGGCGATAGCCCTATCTATTTAATTTTCAAAGCATCCTGCTCTGAAGCAGGGCTAGAAGGATTCGAACCTTCAAATGACGGAGTCAGAGTCCGTTGCCTT
>CAZJQX010000042.1:0-5753 GCA_964548305.1 uncultured Lachnospiraceae bacterium | reverse complement strand
ACCGTTTGGCGATAGCCCTATGTGTGAGCCGCTCTCTAAGCGACTCGCATATAATACTAAAGATCTCCCAGGTTTGTCAAGCACTTTTCAGAAATTCTTTTGTTTCTCATTTCTGCAGGTATGCTGAGAAGCCTGACGTATAGCTGATCTCTCCGTCCGCATTGATCCACAGGGCTTCAATCTGATCGTCTTCGCTTCTCTCCTGGTTCAGCTTTTCGAGAAGTGCCCGGCCGTCTTCCTCACTCATGAGGAAAAGTCCCGTGGACAGGGCATCCGCCAGAGCGGAATCCCCGGTCAGAATGCTCACACTGCGGTGATAGTCCGCCGGATACAGGGTTTCCGGATCAATGATATGGTGGTATCTCTTTCCATCTACCGTATAATAGCGCTCATAATCGCCGGAGGTCACCAGAGAACGATCATCAAGCTCCGTCACAACGGCATATTCCTCGCCCTTTCCGGTGTCCGCATATTCCGGATTCTCCACCGGGCATACCCAGCTGCTGCCATCGCCCTTTGTGCCCAGCGTTCTGACATTTCCCCCGATATTCAGAAGAAAATGCTCATTCCCGGCCGCCTGCACAAGCTCTGCCGCCTTTTCTGTCGCAAAGCCCTTGGCAATGCCGCCCACATCGAGCCGCATCTCCGGATCCGCCAGATAAACCGTATTGTTTTCCTCGTCCAGAATCATATTCTGTATGTCCATGTGCTGCGCTGCTTCCTGAAGCTCTGCCTCCGACGGCAATGCTGCGGAATCGGGATCGTCGATTCCCGCCTCACGATAGTTGTGCCAGACCGAAAGCAATGAGCCGCTCGCTATGTTGACCTTCCCATCCGTCAGGGTATACACCTCCTGCCCGAGCTTCAGGAGCTCCATGATCTTCGCATCCACAGAAACCGGATGCTGACCGGCCGCATCGTTGACGGTTTTCAGGTTATTGATGCCCTCATACTCATCGTAAATGTCAAAGAGCTGATGGTACTCCAGCAGCGCATCATGAACCTGCTCCTCCGCCGTCTGAAAATCCTTTTCCGTCTCCGTATAGCCGATGACCATCGAGGCCGTATCGAAAACATCCAGGAAGGAGTCCTGGTACCGGCTGAGCTGCGCGGTGCTCCCGCAGCCGGTCAACAAGGCCAATGCCATCGCGCCCAGCAGAAGCAGCACCGCCTTCATTTTCCTTTTTTTCGTCATAAATCCTCCCAAGATCAGGGGATCCCCCCTCGATATTCGGATTGCTGTGCACTAATCCTCAAGCCTGTCTGCTGCTGTTGCAGCAAAGATACAGTATCTGCTGCTCTTCTGCCAGCTGATGCAGCATTTCCAGTGCCCTGCGCAAACGCGTATCATCAAAATTCACAAAGGGATCATCCAGAATCAGAAAGGGCTTTTCCCGATCAGACAGCGCCTCTATCAGAGACAAGCGCATGCATAGAGCAATGCCGTCAACAGTACCGGCACTGAAGCTTCCCGGCTCCCGGGCCGCTCCCTTTTCGTCGATGTGCAGCCGCAGATCCTTATCCAGAATAGCATCTCCGATGCGGCCGTCAAGAAGCAGCTTCGCATATTTCCGAAATCCGGCCTCAATCTTCCCCACATAGCTGCCGGAAAGGTTGTCCTTTGCCTGCTGCAGCAGCTCCAGCGTGCGGTCTGCCAATGTACATCTCCGCCGATCCTCCTGCAGTGCACACTGTATTCTGGCCATCTCATCCTCCCATTCGGGAATTTTCTCCACAAGACGGCGCATCTTTTCCTGCTCCTGCTGCAGCGCTCCGTGCTTTTCCTGCATGGCATCCAGGCTGTCGTGCAGCTGCTTCTCCGCCGCCTGCAGCTGCCTGAGATCCGGCTGTGCCGTCACCTGCTCTGTCGGATCATCGCTTTTAAGCTGCGGATTCTCCCGCAAAAGATCAGAAAGCTCCCGCCTTGCGGCAGCCAGTCTTTTTTCAGCTTCCGATCTTTTGTACCAATCATCCTCCGCCTGATCCAGCAGATTTTCCGGTGTATCACCGGGCAGGCGATACCGTTCCAAAAACTGCTCCAGCGCATCCTCTGCCGCTTTTTTTCGGGCAGCAGCGACATCGTTCAACTGCTGCTCCTTCGCAGTGACGCTCCGATCGTCTCTGTTCGTCAGCAGCTGCCTCTGCACAACACTGACATGCAGCCAAAGCGCCGCCAAAAGCATAAGAAGCCCCACAATGGCAAACGAAATGCCGGGCACAAGCTTTTCCGAAAACAAACAGAAAAGCGCAGACAGCAGAAAAAGGACTCCAACGGCTCCGAAAAGTTTCATCAGCAGGAAGCTCTGCGCAGGTGCAGTCTCTGCAGCTGCTGCGGGAATTTCCGCCGTAAACGCCTTCTGCATCAGGACGAGATTTTTCCTCTGCGTCCTGATTTCCTCCAATGACGGACAGCCGGCAGGATACCTGCGGTTCAGCTTCCGAAGAATGTCTTCTTCCTCTGCAATGGACTCCCGCAGCTTCATCAGCTGCCTTCGATGCACATTTTGCGCCTCCGCCGTCGAAGCCTGCCGTATTTTCTCCCGCAGCTTGGCAACGCGGCCCTTATTTTCCGATATTTTCTCATCCAGCTTTGCAATGCTGTCCGTCAGCTCCTGAAAACGGGGTCTCTGCTGCTCCGCTTCATATTTAGCTGTTTCCAGATTATGGAAACTGTTCTCCAGCTCATGAATCCTGCCGCCGTCACCGCGATACGCCCGGTAACGCGTGCGATATTCCCGCAGCTTCTTCTCCGCCGTATCATAATTGTTTAAATCGTTTGTATCCTCCACCAGATGGCTGAGCTTTGTGCGGATGGATGTGGTGATTTCCGTGTCGCGAAAGGAGGACTGGGACATATAGGTGCTGCGGGCAAAGGCATCCGCATCCAGCTGAAAAAGCTCCTCTCCCAGTTTTTCCGTGAATCTGTCGGACAACTGCCGGTGTGTAAGGTCCATCAGGGAAAAGCTGTCCTTCGCTGCCGTTTTTCCGAAATAGCGGGTAACACGATAGCTGATTCCCTCTGTCTCGAATTCCAGAAAGCCGCCGTAGCTTCCGCCCTGCCAGGGATCGTAACGCTTCCGTTCATTTTCCAAAATATTGCGGGATCCCGTGCGGGGAAACCCGTACAGCATGGCCTTGATAAACGCCGCAAAGGTGCTTTTTCCGAAGCCGTTGTCCCGGCAGATGGAATTCAGCCCAGGCGCAAAGGTGAAGTCAAAGTCAGAAAGCACACCGAAGTTTTCGATATGACATCTCAGCAGCCTCATAATGTGATCTCCTCCCCCATCAGCGCCTGTATTCCGGTACGAATCATGGCTGCCTTATCCGCCTCATCGGCATCACTCGACAGCACAAGCCGTATGAACTCTCCCTTGAGGGAAATGTCGTTTTTATAATCCTCCGGCCGTATCGCCATATGCGTTTCATCCTTGACCTTTGAAAAGAAAAAGTCCTGCTGTGCCATCCGGTCCTCAAGATAGGATACGGCAAGATTTACCGTCGGATCCACAGCACCCGTCAGCAGGAACTCCACCATGTCTCCCGCAGGGATCGCTTCTGCCGCCGAAAGCATTTTCCCGAAAATCTCTGCATTTTTCGAAAGCCCGCTGATGTCCACCGGAATACGATGCAGCGTCCGACAGGAAAAGGGCACAAAGCGATGCTGCAGATGTCCCCCATCGATCTCCAGCAGTACGAAGCCCTTGGGACCGCACTCGTCAAAGCCCCGTCCTTCGAGGCAGCCGGAATAGCAATAAATGCCGTGGTCATCGAGCGGTGCCGCAGAATAGCTGTGAATGTGTCCCAGCGCAAGATAATCGATTCCCTGATTTTTCAGGAGACTGAGATTCACCTGGTCTACACCGGAAGCAGAGCCCGTCTGCCCGTGCATGGTCACGATGGAAATACTGCCGTCCGGGTGCGGAATGCCGCGGTACAGGGATTCTGCATTTGACTCACAGGTCTCGATACCGGAAATCGTCACATCACCATAGCGATAGCTCTTCCACTCCCGGCCGAAACGCTTCAGATTCTTCGGCAGTGTGCGCCCCGCAAAGGCATCGGCAGCATCATGATTTCCTGCGAGGTACAGATAATCAACATTCGGTGTGCCGGCCATGGCATCCAGAATTTCCTCCACCGTTCTGCTTTTGACGCGCTCCCCGTCAAACAGGTCTCCGGCAATGATCACCGCGCAGACTGCATTATCCTCCGCATACTTGGTCAGACGCAGAAAGGACTGAATGATTTCCGTATTTCTGACAGACGCCTGCTTCTCCGTCAGATGTGTCTCCATGGGAGAATCCAAATGCAAATCCGCACAATGAATAATTTTTGTCATATTTCGGCTCCTGTCCGGTCACAATGCTGCTGCGTCACAACGTATATTCCATGATCCTGCAGCTGTGCTTCCTTTTTCCCACTCCCGCATCCTTATCATAAGTAATGCCAACCAAAAGTATGCTGCGATCAATATTCTTAAAAGCATCCGGATACTTTCTGTTTCGTATCTGGTCAATTGCACCTTCTGCCGACTTATTCCATTTCAACTCGATCACAAGCACCGGCCAATCAGAATCATGCAGCGGAATATACACAACGTCAGCATAGCCTTCTCCGGCAGGAAGCTCCTCAAATTGCATGTAATGATCCCGATATGTGTAATACGCCAGTTTTATGACGCTGCGTAGACTGTCCTCCTTGTTGTAATGGATGGCGACCGTTTCTTCAGTATGAACCTTTTCAATCTGCTCTGCCACCTTTTGTTCATCCTTCTGTATCGTTGCCGCAAAAAGAGCTTCGCTTTCTCTCAGCCGTTTCATCGTTGCATCATGTCTGACCTCATGAATAGAACGCTGGAACTCACGCTTGATTTCTTCATTGGGGATTCTGACCACTCCCTTCCTATAGTCGTACGCCAGATATCCCAGATGAATCATCAACGTCAGAACATCATCTTTTCCCTTGAACGTGGTCAGATCATTCGCAAATCCACTCGTATCAACCTTCACATCTACACCGCCGACAAGCTCCGCAATGGTCTTCGTCAGGCCATTGTAGTCTTTGCTGATATAATCCAGAAGTCCTTCCGCAGCGGACGTCTCCGTCCAATACGAATCAAAATCTTCATTGCGAAGCGCCTTCATCACGGAATTGGGATTGTATACAGCACCTACTCCCTTGAAATCATACCCATCGTACCAGAGCTTCATTGTTTCAAAATCCGCATTGTGCTTGCGGCAAAGCATCTGCACCTCCTGCTCCGTGAATCCGACAAATTCAGCAAAGCGAAGCGGCTTGACCATTGTGTACTCATCAAAATCTGATATCGCAGACTGCGATCCATCCTTTTTTATCGGAAGTATGCCGGTCATGTAGGCTGCCGCCACAACCTTGGGCGTAAATGTTCCATTCTTAAACCACTCGCGCAGAAGTCCCAAAAACGCCTCCTGCGCTGCCGGATCGTCCTTGGCTTCTCGAATGACAGCATCCCATTCATCGATAATAAACACAAATTTTCTTCCGCCGGGGCTCTCCGAAACAGCTGTCAGTTTTTCCTTCAGCTCTTTATCAGTCCGCACAGACATGTTCAATTCATCCAATTCATCAGACAGTGCTTTGACTATCATCCTGGGAATATCCTTCAGTGAAATGCCCTCTCTCCGAGCCTGTGATATAAAGCTGGTAATTTCCAGATAAATCACATTGTACTTGTTAAGATGCTTTTTATAGTCCTTTGTCGAGGCGATCAGCTT
>CAZJQX010000041.1:0-19409 GCA_964548305.1 uncultured Lachnospiraceae bacterium | reverse complement strand
TCGGCTGGGAGCAGGGTGATGCTACATGGCTCGGCAGATGGGAAGGCTACAAGGCCGGCGTAGAGAAGTGGAATCAGGAGCATCCGGATGATCAGGCAAAGCTTTCTGAGCCGCAGTACGCAGGAACATCTTCTGAGGGCGGTTCCAAGGCAGCTGAGGCTCTGATGTCCGCAGATCCGACACTGGATGCATTGATCCCGGCAGGCGGCGGCGGAGATCCGCTCCAGGGTGCTATCGCAGCTGTAGAGCGTGCCGGCAAGACCCAGGATATCGACATCGTTTCCACAGACTTCCTTCCGGATCTGGGAGAGAGACTGGAGAATGGCTCCATGGCAGGTGAGTCCGGCGGACATTACTGCGATCCGCTTATCGCCTTCATGATGGTTTACAACGCAATCAAGGGCAATTACACAGGATTTGAGGGCAAGTTCGAGGATGTTCCGTTCCCGTACCTCTATGTATCCTCTGCAGATGACTATAAGTCCTATGAGAAGTATTTCGTAGATCAGCTTCCGTATACCGATGAGGAGCTGGTAGAGATGTCCAATCTGGATCTTGCAGGTCTGAAGGAAGCCGCATCGAAGGTATCCATCGAGGATGCAGCAGCTCGTGCAAGCGCTTAAAATGTTCGTGAATATTAGCAGCAAAAGGCTTTAAGCTATGACGGAGGCCGGTATCGCGCGGCGATACCGGCCTCCGTTGCTGGATGGGCTTCTTCTGAGTCCGCGGCTGCATATCTGATAGTTTATAATTGAGAAGAGGTATACTATGAATTCTGCTAACGAGTTTGCGGGAAAGAAACGAATGTCCGGCACGGTGAGGGGCTATCTCATTCTGTGCGGACTGGTGGTGCTTTCCTGGGCGATTTTCAAGGTGCTGACGCCCAGCAACTTCGGTTCCTTCAGCAACATGCTGAGCTACTTCCAGGCCAGCCTCATTGCCACGGTAGGTGCTGTCGGTTTCTATTTCGTCATGGTCATGGGTATGTTCGATTTCTCCATCGGTGCCAACATTATGCTGTCGGCCATTGTGGGCTGCGTTTTTGCCAGCCGCTTCGGCATGGGCTACATTGGACTGATCCTGGGAAGTCTTATCACCGGCGCCATTGTAGGGCTCCTGAACGGTGTGTTCTATGTGAAGCTCCGTATCCCGTCTATGATTGTAACCACCGGTCTGGCGCTGATCTATGAGTCCGTAGCCAACTATATCGCCGGCGGTGTGGAGCAGACCCTTCCCTCAGACCTCCGGGCCTTCGGACAGATGCCGGGCAACATTATCCTGGCTGTACTGTCCTTCGTTGTGGCTTATCTGATCCTGAACTATACGAAGATCGGTACTTATACCTACGCCATCGGCTCCAACGAGTTTGTGGCGAAGAACATGGGAATCAATGTGGATCTCTACAAAGTGATTGCCTTCGTACTCAGCGGCCTGTTCCTGGGACTTATGGGCGTTCTGACCATCAGCTACGGTTCCTCCATGGTGGCTACCACCGGCATGGCATCCATGAGCCGAAACTTCGTGCCCACCATGGGCTGCTTCTTCGGCGTTGCTTTTAAGAAATACGGCATGCCGCTGCAGGCCATCATCATTGGTGAGTTCGTCATCAACATCATTTTCTTCGGCTTTATTGCCCTGGGTGCGCCGACAGCCATTCAGGACGTTATCACCGGCCTGGCACTGCTGATCATCATCACGGTAACCACCAAGGTCAGCAAGGGCGAGATCGTGAAGTAAGGAAGGAGAATGCAATGAGTGAGATCAGATTAGAGGTTCAGAATCTCTGCAAATCCTTCGGCATTACGAAGGCGGTGCAGAACGTTTCTTTCAATATCAATAAGGGCGAGGTACATGCCCTCATCGGAGAAAACGGTTCCGGCAAGTCCACATTGACCAACATGCTGACGGGCATTTACAGCATCGGCAGCGGCAAGTTCATTCTGGACGGCAAGGAAATTCATCCGAAAAATCAGGTGGAGGCAAATAATGAAGGTGTTTCCATCATCGTGCAGGAGCTGGGAACCTTGTCCGGCCTGACCGTGGCGGAAAACATTTTCCTGGGACATGAGGATCAGTTCGTGCACATGGGCTTCAAAAATACCAATGCCATGAACAAGAAGGCCACAGAGCTTTTGAAGCAGTACGGCTTCGAGAGAATCAAGGCATCGGACATGATCGATGAGTACAACTTCGAAGACCGGAAGCTGGTTGAGATTGTGAAGGCCACCTACTTCAATCCGAAGATCGTGGTCATCGATGAGACCACCACAGCGCTTTCACAGGAGGGACGTGAGGAGCTCTACAAGCACATGAATCGCATCCGCGAGAGCGGAAATTCCGTCATTTTCATTTCCCATGATCTGCCGGAGGTGCTGGATAAGTCAGATACCATTACTATCCTTCGGGACGGTGTTTACATTGACACAGTGAAGAGCAAGGACGTGACAGAGAATGATCTGAAGCGTCTCATGGTCGGCCGTGAGGTGACCGGCGATTACTATCGCGCAGACTACGGAGAGCCCGTTTCTGATGAGGTGGTTCTGAAGTGTGAGAATGTTTCCGTACCGGGACTCATTGAAAATGTCAGCTTCGAGCTTCATAAGGGAGAGATCCTCGGTTTCGGCGGACTGTCCGAGTCCGGCATGCATGAGGTGGGCAAGGCTATCTTTGGCGCTTCCTATGACCGCACCGGAAAGGTAACGCTGCAGGACGGCACGGAGATCAATGATATCCCCACCGCCATCAAGCATTCCATCGCCTATACATCGAAGGACAGAGACAATGAGTCTGTAGTGCTGAACCAGAGCATCGGTGACAACATCTGTCTGCCTTCACTGGACAATCTGGCCAACAAGGCGCACCTCCTCAGCGATAAGAAGCTGAAGAGCTTCGCCAACCAGTATGCAAAGCAGATGTCGGTAAAAATGGTGAATGTGGATCAGTTCGTATCAGATCTGTCCGGCGGCAACAAGCAGAAGGTGGTGCTGGCCCGGTGGATCGGCAAAGATTCCGATATCGTGGTGCTGGACAGCCCCACCAGAGGTATCGATATTAAGGTAAAGCAGGATATTTATCAGCTCATGAATCATATGCGGAAGAACGGAAAGTCCATCATTATGATTTCCGAAGAGCTGATGGAGCTCATCGGTATGTGCGACCGCATCATTATCATGAAGGACGGACAGACCAGCGGTGAGCTGACAAGAAGCCGTGATCTCGACGAGAACAGCCTGATCACGATGATGGTATAAGGAGGCAGTCATGGAAAACCAGGCAACAACAAGTGTAAATAAGGAGCAGGAGCTGAAAAAGCTCTCCAAAATGACCATGATCCGCTCACTGCTGCCCATTGCAGGACTCGTTCTCGTGTTCCTGCTCTTCAACTTTCTGACCAATAACCGTATGATCGGAAACCTTCCGCTGGTGCTTTCCCAGGTTTATGTTACCATGATTGCCGCTACCGGCGTGTTCTTCATCATGACCATGGGCGGACTGGATTTCTCCCAGGGTTCCATCCTCGGCATCGCCTCCATTGTAGTCTGCATACTTTCCAAGACCAGCATTCCGCTGGCTATCGTCGGCGGTATCGCAGCGGGAGCAGCCATCGGAGCCCTGAACGGCTACTTCTATGTATATCGGAAGATCAAGTCCTTCATCGTAACCATCTGTACGATGTTTCTGTTCCGCGGCTTCATTAAGTACTTCACAACCAATGCACCGGTGGCCGGTGCCGCAAAGCTCATCAACTTCGACTCCACAGAGCTGAAGCTGGGCTGCACGCTGGTGGTGCTGGTGATCGGCTTTGTACTATTCCGCTTCACCAAGTTCGGTACTTATCTGAAGGCTATCGGCGCCGGTGAGAAGGCAGCCATGTTCTCCGGCATCCGTACAGACCGCATGAAGTTCCTGATCTATGTGCTGGCTGGCGCCATTACCGGTTTCGCCGCATTCATTAACGTCATCAAGGTAGGTTCTGTAACCTCCTCCGGCGGAAATCAGCTGGAGACACAGATTCTGATTGCCCTGGTGCTGGGCGGCATGCCCATTTCCGGCGGTGCTAAGGTGCGCTTTGAGAACATCATCGTTGGCTCACTGCTCTACATCGTACTGAACAGCGGACTCACCATGATGGGCTATTCCACACAGATGATGCAGCTCATTCAGGGTGTAGTGTTCCTGGTATTCGTTGCGGTATTTGCAGATCGCCAGTCACTGCAGGTTATTAAGTAAATCGGGATAATGTCGTCGGCCCGGCATACCGGGCTGCGGCACAGAAGAACGGCAGGCGGGAGACAGCATGGAGAAGGACAGCGTAAAACAGAACAATGAAAATCTGAAATACCGGAAGCTCTATGTCTGGGGCCGGACATTGATTCAGTCCGGTGTGCTGAAGAAGGGAGACAAGTTTCCCTCTGAGCACATCCTGGGGAAAAAGTTCGGCTATTCCCGGCAAACCGTGCGGACTGCATTGGAGCAGTTGGAAAATGAGGGGCTCATCAGCCGGATCCGCGGCAGCGGCACCTATGTGGCCTACGAATCCGGCAAAGAGGACAAAGAAAGACCGAAAGTCGGTCTGATTCTCAGTTATTTTGCTGACTATCTCTTCCCACAGGTGTATGATGGTATTGAATCCATTATGAAGGAAAAGGAACTGGACATCGATGTGGCGGTGACCAAGAACCGTCTGAATGACGAGGCTATGTATCTGGAGGGCTTCCTCAAGAGCAATGTCTCCGGCCTCATCATCGAGGGTACACGCTCCAGTTTCCCGAATCCCAACATCAGGCTTTATCAGGAGCTCAGGCGGCGGAACATTCCGACACTCTTCATTCATAACCATTATGAAAACCAGCGCTTTGACAGTGTGGAAATGTCGGATGCCAGGGCGGGCTACGAGCTTTGCCGGATTCTGATCCAGAACGGCCATCGCCGCATCGGCGGCATGTTCAAGTATGATGACCGGCAGGGGATTGAGCGTTACCGTGGCATGGTTGAGTGTCTCTCTGAAAACGGAGTGCGCTTCGACGATGACTGGATCCGCTGGTATTCCACCAAGGATATGGAGGAGAAGCTTTCCCGGAAGAGTCTGCAGCGATTTTTCCGGCGGACCCGGGACTGCACCGCCATGATATTTTACAACGATGAAATCGCTGCTGTTTATATGGACTTTCTCCGGGAGCGGGGGCTCTCGGTGCCGGAGGATGTGTCGGTGGTTTCCTTCGATGATTCCAGCCTGCTGGAGGACAGCGGTATCCGCATTGTTTCCGTCATTCACCCCAAATATGAACTGGGACGTCTTGCGGCCCGGAACCTGCTTCGCATGATGGAGGATCCGGATTGGCAAAGTAAAAATTATTCACATCAGTTCCCGGTTTCCATTAATCATGGAAATTCGGTTAGAAATTTAAACAAGATTATCTTTTAAAGGAGGATAAGAAGATGAAAAAGTTGTATTTTGTGGTAGGCTCCCAGGATCTTTACGGAGAGGAATGCCTTCGTCAGGTGGCAGCAGACAGTGCCGAGATGGTGGCATTCCTGAATGAGAAGCTGGCAGGAAGCATTGAGCTGGAGCTGCTGCCCACAGTAGAGACCTCTGAGATTTGTATTCAGGATATGCGCCGTGCCTCCAACGATGATGACTGCGTAGGCGTGATTACCTGGATGCATACCTTCTCACCGGCCAAGATGTGGATCAAGGGACTTCAGGAGCTGAGAAAGCCGCTGCTGCACCTGCACACTCAGGCCAACGAGAAGCTGCCCTACGCCGACATTGACATGGACTTCATGAACCTGAACCAGTCTGCCCACGGCGATCGTGAGTACGGCTTTATCGTTGCCAGAATGGGTATTCCCCACGAGGTAGTTGCCGGCTATTACAAGCATGAGAATGTGATCGCCAAGATCCGTCAGTTCGCCGACGTGGCAAAGGCCATTGATTACTCCAAGCATCTGAAGGTGGCTTCCTTCGGAAACAACATGCGTGAGGTTTCCGTGACCGACGGCGACAGAGTAGAAAGCCAGATCAAGTACGGCTGGGAGTGCAATTATTTCGCTCTGGGCGATCTGGTGGATCTTATCAATGCTGTCACCGAGGAAGAGATCGATGCCAAGATGGCTTCCTATACGGAAAAGTACACTATGAAGACCGACAACATCGCTGCTGTTCGCGAGCAGGCGAAGTATGAGGTTGGTCTTGAGAAGTTCCTGGCAAAGGAAGGCGTCGGTGCCTTTGCAGATACCTTCCAGGATCTTCATGGCCTCCGTCAGCTGCCGGGCATCGCAGCACAGGATCTCATGGCCCAGGGCGTCGGCTTCGGACCGGAGGGCGACTACAAGATCGCAGCGCTTTCTGCAGTGCTGATGAAGATGGCCGAGGGCAGAGAGGGTGCTACCGGCTTTATCGAGGACTACACCTATGACCTCACACCGGGACAGGAGCTGGAGCTGGCTTCCCATATGTTGGAGGTACCGCCTGCATTTGCTGCCAACAAGCCGGAGATTCAGGTACATCCGCTGGGCATCGGCGGCAAGGAGGATCCTGCCAGACTGGTATTTGACGGCGTGACCGGCGACGGCATCCAGGTAACCATGGTGGATATGGGAGACCGTTTCCGCATCATCTGCGCGGACATCGAGCTCGTGAAGCAGCCTGAGGTAATGCCGAAGCTTCCGGTAGCGAGAATCATGTATCGCCATAAGCCCAATTTCCAGATTGGTACCGCAGCATGGTGCTATGCCGGCGGTGCACACCACTCTGTGGTTTCTACAGCATTGACCAGACAGGACATCGCTATGTTTGCCCGTCTCACCGGCACAGAGCTCATCACCATCGGAGATGACACCACCGAGGCAGATCTGCAGAAGTTTTTCATGAAGTAAGGATAAGGAGAAAAGCATGCTTGAGGAACTGAAACAAAAGGTATATGAGGCCAATATGCTGTTGCCGAAGTACCACCTGGTGACCTTTACCTGGGGTAATGTCTCCGGCATCGATCGGGAATCAGGTCTTTTTGTCATTAAGCCGAGCGGTGTGGAATATGATGTGCTGAAGCCGGAGGATATGGTGGTCATGGATCTCAATGGCAATCGGGTGGAGGGAGAGCTGAATCCCTCCTCCGACACAAAGACGCATCTCGAGCTGTACAAGGCCTTTCCGGAGATCGGCGGCATCGTTCATACCCATTCTCCCTATGCCGTGGGCTTTGCCCAGGCCGGACGAAGCATTCCCTGCATGGGCACCACCCAGTGTGATTATTTCTACGGCGACATTCCCTGCGTGCGGCATCTGACACCGGAGGAGATCGAAGAGGACTACGAAAAAAACACGGGTCTCACCATCGTGGAGACCTTCCGGGAACAGAACATCAATCCGGTTTATGTGCCGGGCTGCATCTGCCACAGCCACGGTCCCTTCGCCTGGGGCAAGGATCCCAGCAATGCCGTGCACAATGCGGCGGTGATTGAAGAGGTGGCTAAGATGGATCTCTTTGCCCTGACGCTGGATCCTGAGGCCGGAAACGCACCGAAGCATTATCTTGAGAAGCATTTCATGAGAAAGCACGGACCCCATGCTTACTACGGACAGGGGCATCAGAGCTGAAAGGAGAGGTGAATGGGCGCAAAGGAAATCATTGAGCGCGGCGAGGCTGCGCTGGGCATTGAATTCGGATCCACAAGAATCAAGGCAGTACTGATTGACCGGCAGGGCGCAGTGCTGGCAGTGGGCTTTCACGACTGGGAGAATTCCCTGATTGACGGCATCTGGACATATCCGCTGGAGGAGATCCATGCGGGACTCCGGGACTGCTACAGCTCCCTCCGGAAGGCAGTGGAGGAGAAGTACGGCATTACCCTGAAGAAGCTTGGGGCTATGGGCATCAGCGCCATGATGCACGGCTATATGGCCTTTGACAAGGACGGCAATCTGCTGACACCCTTCCAGACCTGGCGGAACAGCAACACGGAGAAGGCAGCAGATGCGCTGACAGAGCTGTTTAATTTCAACATCCCGCTGCGCTGGACCATTTCCCATCTCTATCAGTGCATTCTGGATGAAGAAGATCATGTGCCGCAGCTTTCCTTCGTGACGACACTGGATTCCTATATCCATTGGCGATTGACAGGGGAGAAGGTAACCGGCATCGGTGACGCCGCCGGCATTTTCCCGATCGACTCGGAGGCGCATGATTATGATGGGGAAATGCTTTCGAAGTTCGACAAGCTGATCGAGGGAAAGTATCCCTGGAAGACCCGGGATATCCTGCCGAAGGTGCTGTCTGCCGGTGAGCAGGCAGGTGCGCTGACCGCAGAGGGCGCGGCTTTCCTTGATGAAAGCGGCAATCTGGAGCCGGGAATCCCGCTCTGCCCGCCTGAGGGAGACGCCGGCACCGGCATGGTAGCCACCAATTCCGTGGCACCCCGGACCGGAAATGTGTCTGCCGGAACCTCCACATTTGCTATGCTGGTGCTGGAGAAGGGACTCAGCAAGCTGTATCGTGAGATCGATATGGTGACTACACCGGACGGTTATCCGGTGGCCATGTCCCATGCCAACAACGGTACCTCGGATCTCAATGCCTGGGTAAATATTTTCAAGGAATTCACGGAGCTTTTCGGCATAAAGGCGGATATGGGCGAGCTGTTCGGAAAGCTGTATCAGAATTCCCTGACAGGAGATCCGGACTGCGGCGGCGTTCTGCCCTACGGCTATTTTTCGGGTGAAGGCATTACCCACCTGAACGAGGGACGTCCGATGTTGATCCGTATGCCGGACAGCCATTTCACGCTGGCCAACTTCATGCGGGCAAACCTGTACTCTTCACTGGGTGCTGTGAAGCTGGGCCTGGATATCCTGCTGAAGGAGGAGAAGGTAAAGGTAGAGAAGATCATGGGCCACGGCGGTCTCTTCAAGACCAAGGGTGTGGCACAGCGGTATCTCGCGGCAGCCGTGAATGCGCCGGTAACCGTTATGGATACCGCCAGTGAGGGCGGCCCGTGGGGTGAAGCACTTCTGGCAGCCTATATGCTGGACGGAAAGGGCAGAAGTCTTTCGGATTATCTGAACGAGGAAATCTTCGCCAGCCAGTCGGGCAGCACCATTGCTCCCACTGAGGAGGATGTGGCAGGCTTCGAGGCCTTTATGGAGCGCTACAAGGCGGGCATTCCGGCAGAGAGAGCGGCAGTGGAGTGCTTAAAGTAAAGTCAAGGCAATTGTTTAAGGGAGTATAGGCAAACGACTTGAGACCGCCGCCGAAAAGGCGTACACTATAGGAAGAACAAAATGCTTTGGGGCAGAGGCCCCGGAAAAGAGGAAGATATGCAGTTTTTTATTGATACAGCGAATGTAAATGAAATCAAGGAAGCCTGGGAAATGGGCATCATCACCGGTGTAACCACCAATCCGTCTCTCATTGCAAAAGAGGGAAGAGATTACATGGAGACACTGAAGGAGATCACAGACATCGTGGACGGCCCCATCTCCGGCGAGGTAAAGGCCAGCACCACAACAGCTGAGGGTATGATCGCAGAGGGCAGAGAGATTGCAAAGATCCATCCCAACATGGTTGTGAAGATCCCCATGACCACCGAGGGACTGAAGGCTGTAAAGGTGCTTTCCAAGGAAGGCATTCACACCAACGTGACACTGATCTTCTCCGCAACCCAGGCCCTTCTGGCAGCCAGAGCCGGTGCTACCTATGTTTCTCCCTTCCTGGGCAGACTGGACGACATTTCCACAGACGGCGTGACCCTCATTGAGGACATCATGCAGATCTTTGAGATGTATCCGGAGATCGAGACACAGGTGATCTGTGCATCTGTTCGTCACCCGATGCACATTATTGAGTGCGCAAAGACCGGTGCAGATATCGCTACCGTTCCGTATAAGGTTCTGATGCAGATGACCAAGCATCCGCTTACCGACAGCGGCATCGAGAAGTTCGTGAAGGACTACGAGGCAGTTTTCGGTAAATGATCTCTTACGGGCTCGGCGGCAGCCTGGCTGACAGGGTGCCTGTGAGTGGCTTGTCAACAAAATGCTTGGGCAATTTCACTAATGATTTATGAAAAATTTAGAATTTAACCGGAAATTGTAACAAATAAGACATAATCCGGACATATTCTCCGTGTATACTGAAGCTGTAGTATGGATCAGTATACGCGGAGGATTTTCTTTTTATGAATATATTGTTTTTTCTGACCCCGAAGTGTGACACCGCCTTTTTGGAGGAGGACGACACTTTGCGCAATGCCCTGGAAAAGATGGAATATCACCGTTACCAGGCCATTCCTGTGCTGGACAAGGACGGCAGATATTACGGCACCATTACGGAAGGCGACCTGCTTTTTGAAATCAAAAATACCCTGAATCTCGATCTGCGGGAAGCGGAGAAGATCAGGGTAAAGGATATTCCCATGCGGAATCATTATGAGCCGGTGGATGTGTCCTGCTCCATGGAGAGCCTGGTAAAGCGGGCACTGAACCAGAACTTCGTGCCGGTGGAGGATGACCTGGGGCACTTTATCGGCATTGTCCGTCGGCGAGAGCTTATGAATTATCTGTACCAGCATGCAGAATTTATATCAAATGGGCGCGGCGGAGTCTTGGCGAGTGGGGAGAATAACGCGGGCTTCGCGACAGCTTGGCTGGCGGGTGCCCGCGTGAAGGCGCCCGTTTGATGCCTTAGCGGCGTTAGAAGGTTTTAATGTAGTCGCTTTCGGCTTCACCGGTTTTTTCCAGTTTGCGGATCACCACGAAATAGCTGCCGCCGTTTCCGGTATCCACCTCCACGCGGTCGCCTACCCGGTGTCCGAGCAGGGCCTTTCCCATAGGGGACTCGTTGGAAATAAGTCCCTCCAGGGAGTGTCCGCGGATGGAGGTCACGATGCGGTAGGTTTCCTCCTCGTCATCCTCTTCAAAGTAGACGGTAACGGTATTGTTGAGACCCACCTCATCGGCCTTGGAACGGTCGTCAATGATGGTAGCAAAGCGCAGCATCTTCTCCAGATAGCGGATGCGGGAATTGTTCTGACCGTTGGCCTTTTTGGCGGCATAGTACTCAAAGTTCTCGGAGCGGTCTCCCTGGGCAGCCGCCTCCGCCACAGCCTTTGTCAGCTGAGGACGGAGCTCCACCTTCCTGTGCCGGATCTCGGCCTCGATTTTTTCTACATCAGATTTAGTCAGCTGTTCTCCCATGTTATGCTCCCGGATAGGTAATCAATGAAGTGACATCATATTTTCTGAGACGATCCCGTCCCTTGAGGCCTGCCAGTTCCATGACGACGGCGAGCTTCACGACCTGGCCGCCCAGTGCTTCGATGAGCTGACAGGCAGCTTCCAGACTGCCGCCGGTGGCCAGCAGATCATCAATCACCAGTACCCGCTCACCGGGACGGATGCTGTCCTTGTGGATTTCCAGTTCTGCCTCGCCGTACTCCAGTGCATATTTCACGGATACGGTTTCGCGGGGGAGCTTGCCCTTCTTGCGTACCGGCACAAATCCCTTGTGCAGCTTATAGGCCAGGGGAGTGCCGAAGATGAAGCCGCGGGATTCAAGTCCCACCACGGTATCAAATTCCAGATCCTTCACGGCATCCAGCAGGCCGTCAACGGCATCTGCGAGACCGTCCGGATCCTGCACCAGAGAGGTGATGTCCCGGAAGAGAATGCCGGGCTTCGGGAAATCCGGAATGCTCAGCACGTAGTCTTCAAGATTTTCTTTTTTCATAATGGTTCTCCTATGATATTTATGAGGGAGGCTTTGCTGTCGCAAAGCCTTTGACACGCTCGCCGCTAAGGCATCCACCGGGCACCCCGATAGACAAGCTATTGCTAAGCCCGGTGGATTTTAGCAGCGTAGGTCTGAATGGCCGCTACGGTCTTGCCGTCGGTCATCTTGCCTTCATAGATGAGCTGCTGCAGATCCTCGAGCTTCCAGGGCTCTACGCCAAGCTCCTCATCCTCGTCCCAGTGCACCTGACCGGGCTTCAGATCCTTGGCCAGGTAGATGCCGATCTTCTCGTCCAGGAAGGCCACAGTGGTGTTCACATAGAGCAGGAACTCCAGTTTATCAGTCTTGAAGCCGGTTTCCTCCTCCAGCTCCCGAAGGGCACAGGTTTCGAAAGACTCATCCTCCGAATCCCGCTTTCCGGCAGGGATTTCCAGGGTATAACGGTCCAGGGCATGCCGGAACTGGCGTACCATCAGGATGCGACCGTCCTCCAGCACCGGGAGAACCGCGGCGGCTCCCATGTGGTGAATGAAATCCCAGTGGGTTTTGTGTCCGCCCACATCCACATAATCATCATAAACCTTCAGGACCTTGCCCTGATATTTCAGGGTTCTTTCCAGCAGCCGAACCGGCTTCTCCGCATTTTCAGCATTCAGCATAGCAGATTCTCCTTTTTGCACGAATTATGGCGCTAGATTCAAAGCACTTCACGAGAGCAAGCTCTCATCGGTGTTTTGGACCTTTTGACATTAGTATCATAATAGCACAAAAATTGAGCTCTGTTTAGCACCGCATTGCCCGGAAATGGCGGGCTTTCCGTTCTGTGGGCTTTGACAAGGCGGATATGGGATAGTAGAATAAGGAAATCATATGAAAAGGGGTGGGCAGTATTATGATAGACAAAAAAGAAGAGATCGAGCTGGAGAGACCGGCTGACAATACACCGCCGGAGGAGCTGTATCAGGAGCTTCTGACGGCAATCCGGAAATATCATCCTTCCGGGGATTTCAGTATGATCGAAAAGGCCTATCAGGTGGCGAAGGAGCAGCACAAGAACCAGAAGAGAAAGTCCGGGGAGCCCTACATTATCCACCCCCTCTGTGTGGCCATCATTCTGGCGGACCTGGAAATGGACAAGGAAACCATTGCGGCGGGACTTCTTCACGACGTGGTGGAGGACACCGGCATGACGCTGGAAGAGGTGAAGCAGGCCTTCAATGCAGACGTTATGCTGCTGGTGGACGGCGTCACCAAGCTGACCCAGTTGAACCTGAACACGGACAAGGTGGAGATGCAGGCAGAGAATCTCCGGAAAATGTTTGTGTCCATGGCGAAAGACATCCGCGTCATCATCATTAAGCTGGCGGACCGTCTCCACAATCTGCGGACGCTGGAGTACCAGACGCCGGAGAAGCAGAAGGAGAAGGCTAGGGAATCCCTGGAAATTTATTCTCCGCTGGCGGATCGTCTCGGTATCAGCAAGATCAAGATCGAAATGGATGACCTGTCCCTTAAGTATCTGGAGCCGGAGGTCTATCATGACCTTGCGGAGAAGGTGCATCTCAAGAAGGAGGCCCGGGAAGCCCGCATCACCGACATTGTCCGGGAGGTCTCCGACCATATCCAGGAGGCGGGCATCGAGGCGGAAATCAACGGCCGCGTGAAGCACTTCTTCTCCATATATAAGAAGATGGTGAACCAGAACAAGACCATCGATCAGATCTATGATCTCTTCGCTATCCGCGTCATTGTGGATTCAGTCCGGGACTGCTATGCGGTATTGGGCGTGATTCATAAAATGTATACACCGATTCCGGGACGTTTCAAGGACTATATCGCCATGCCGAAGCCGAATATGTACCAGTCGTTGCATACCACGGTGATCGGCAAGGACGGCGTGCCCTTTGAGATTCAGATCCGTACCTTCGAAATGCATCGGACGGCAGAGTTCGGTATCGCGGCGCACTGGAAGTATAAGGAGCAGGGCGGCTCCCAGGCCAAGGCCACGGAGTCGGAGCTGGCCAAGATGAACTGGCTGCATGAGATTCTGGAATGGCAGAAGGATGAGTCCGACTCCAAGGAATTCATGAACATGGTGAAGTCGGACCTGAACCTTTTTAATGAGGATGTGTACTGCTTCACTCCCTCCGGCGATGTAAAGAACCTGCCCGCAGGCTCCTGCCCCATTGACTTTGCCTACGCCATTCATTCGGCAGTGGGCAACAAGATGGTCGGCGCCAAGGTCAACGGCCGACTGGTGCCCATTGAATATAAGCTGCAGAACGGTGACCGGGTGGATATCGTCACTTCCCAGAATTCCCGCGGACCGTCGAGAGACTGGCTGAAGGTGGTGAAGTCCACCCAGGCCAAGAACAAGATCAACCAGTGGTTCAAGCGGGAGCAGAAGGATGAAAATCTGGATCGCGGCAAGGATCTGCTGGAGCACTATGCCAAGTCCAAGGGCTATACTTTGGGCGAGCTGACGAAGCCGGAGTATGTGGAGGGCGTGGTACGCCGCTACAGCTACACGGATTGGGAGTCTGTGCTGGCCTCTGTGGGCCGAGGCGGTCTCAAGGAGTCCCAGGTGGTGACCAAGCTCCTGGACCTCAAACAGAAGGCGGAAGCGAAGAATGTGGACGACAGCGACATTCTCCAGAACATCGAGGAGATGAGCCGGAAGCCGGAAGTGATTCGAAAGTCCAAGTCCGGCATTGTGGTGAAGGGAATCCACGATCTGGCGGTGCGCTATGCCCGCTGCTGTACGCCGGTACCCGGAGACGAGATTGTGGGCTTTGTTACACGCGGGCGCGGCATCACCATCCATCGGACCGACTGCATTAACATGATCAACCTGTCGGAGGACGAGAAGGCCCGGCTTATCGAGGCCGAGTGGCAGAAGGACAGCACCGAGGAAACCTATGCCACGGAGCTCACCATTTATACCAACAACCGTGTCGGTCTGCTGGTGGATATCTCGAAGATTCTGACGGATGCGGAGATTGATATCAAGACACTGACATCCCGGGTAGGAAAGAACGACAAGGCCACCATTTCCCTGTCCTTCGATATCCATAACCGGGCGGAGCTGGCAGAGCTGGTGGGCAAGATCCGGAAGATCAACGGCGTCATTGACATCGAGAGAGCTCAGGGCTGACGGCGGCATGTTTTTTGGAGCAGTCCTGTTTACAGAAGAGAGAGGCAAAACAAGAAATGGAGCTGAAGCTGACAAAATACACGGCCGGCGTGGTGCAGACCAACATTTATTTTCTGAAGAATACGGAAACGGGAGAGTGTGTGATTCTGGATCCCGGTGCCAATGCAGCGAAGATCATTGAAATCGCGGAGAAGCAGCTTAAAGCGCAGCCGGTGGCAGTGCTTCTGACCCATGGCCACTTTGATCACATCATGGCGGCCCGGGAGGTGGCGGAGCACTTCGGCGTGAAGATTTATGCCCTGGAGGCGGAGCGGGAGCTGCTGGGAGATCCGCAGATGAATCTGTCTGCAAGCTTCGGCATGGAAATCTGCATCACAAAATTTGTGCCCGTGCAGGACGGAGAACACATGGATTTTCTGGATCTTGACTGGCAGGTGATTGCGACACCCGGCCACACAGGCGGCTCCTGCTGCTACTACATCGGGAAGACCGGGGCGGAGCCCATACTTTTCAGCGGCGATACGCTGTTCCGGGAATCCTACGGACGGACAGATTTTCCCACTGGAAGTGAGCGTCTGCTTCTTGCCGGCATTCAGGGAAAGCTTCTGGTGCTGCCGGAGGACACGAAGGTTTATCCCGGACATGAGGGAGAAACCACCATTGAAAACGAAAAGAAATATAACCCGGCGGCATTTCTCGGCAGACTGGGTTAAGGAGAGAGCATGATCAGACTGGTGCTGGACAGACAGACAGCGGAATACGAGCAGGACATTCGGGAGCTTTGCAAATCCTTCTATCCCGGGGAGGACTTTGAAATACATACACCTGAGGGTGTGCATCTGTCGGAGACCACCCAGGAGGAAAAGACTGCGCTGAAGCGCGGCACCCGGAGGCAGCCCGCCTCCGTTCGTTTATCACTGGAGCTGGAGGGCAGCAAGCTCTTCCTGACCGGGGATCGGAAAAAGGACAAATCCTATCTCAAGGCAGAGGTCTACAGCATTTTATCAGCTATGACCGGGCGGGAGCTTCCCTGGGGAGACCTGACGGGCATTCGCCCGATTTCGCTGGTGAGCCCGTTGATGGAGGCTGCCGGAAGGAAGCAGAAGGATGGCCTTCCGGATGAAGCTGCTTTAGCGGAAATCCGGGAAAAGATGCAGCAGGAATATCTGATTTCCGGCGAAAAGCTGTCTCTTATGATGGAAATCGGACTCCGGGAGCAGAAGATTCTGCAGCGGATCCGGCAGAAAACGGGCCGGGACTACCATCAGGGATGGAGCCTCTATATCGGTATACCCTTCTGCCCGACGCGCTGTCTCTATTGCTCTTTTACCTCAAATCCTATCGGAAAGTGGGAAAACCGGCTTTCCGAGTACATGGAAAAGCTGCGGCAGGAGGTGCGCTTCAGCATGCATGCCATGTGCGAGGGCAAGGGAAAGTACCTGCAGACCATTTATATCGGGGGCGGTACACCGACGGCACTGCCGGAATTCTGGCTGCAGAAGCTGATGGAACTGGTGCAGGAGGAGTGCCTTGCACATCCCATGGCCAATGTCTGTGAGTTTACCGTGGAGGCGGGACGTCCGGACTCCATCACAGCGGAAAAGCTCAGGATTCTGAAGGCGGCCGGTGTGGACCGGATTTCTGTGAATCCCCAGACCTTCCAGCAGAAGACGCTGGATCTCATCGGCCGCCGTCATACGGTAGAGGCGGTTAAGGAGGCCTATGTCATGGCCCGGCAGCAGGGCTTCGACAACATTAACATGGACATCATTCTGGGACTGCCCGGAGAACGGCTCCCGGAGGTGACGGAGACGCTCTGCGAGATCACACGGCTGCGGCCGGACAGCCTGACGGTGCATTCTCTTGCAGTGAAGCGGGCGGCGCGGCTCACGCTGGAGAAGGATTACTGGGCCGGTGTATACCGGGCAGGTGCCGACAGCCAGCGATTTGAGGAGGAGCTGCCACTCGAGGAGCTGCGGGAAGCCGGAATGGCGGCGGAGGAGCTGCCGGTGCAGCAGCTGACGGAGATGGAGCGGATGATGAAGGCGGCGGAGTATACAGCCCGGCGGCTGGGACTGAAGCCTTATTATCTCTATCGACAGAAAAATATGGCAGGAAACCTGGAGAATACGGGATACTGCGAGGAAGGCAAGGAGTGTCTTTACAACATTCTCATGATGGAGGAGAAGCATACGGTTATCGGCTGCGGTGCAGGAACCTCCTCCAAGGTCTGCTGCGAGGACGGCCGGGGCGGAAAGCGCATTGAACGCTGCGACAACGGCAAGGACATCGGTAATTACCTGGACAATCTGCCGCTGATGCTGGAGCGGAAGAGGAAGATACTGGAGATAAAGTAAAAAGTGCGTGCGGGGTGCACGAAAGGGAGGTGTTGACATGCCTACTATCAAGGATATTGCAAAGCATGCCGGCGTGTCCCACGGTACCGTTTCAAACGTGCTTAACCACCGGGGCAATGTCAGCGTGGAAAAAATTCAGCTGGTGGAACAGGCGGCCCGGGAGCTGGGGTATCAGCTGAATGCGCAGGCGCAGGAGCTCCGTGCCGGCCTTGTGAAAAAGGTCTGTGTGATTCTGCCGGGACTGAACAGCCGCCGTTATCAGGATTTTTTTGCGGGACTCGAGCCGGTGCTGAGAGCTCAGGGGGTCGAGGCCTCTTTGTTCTGCACAGACCGTCAGGCCCTGCAGGAGGCGGCGGCGGTAAGGAAGGCGAAGTCCATGCATGCCATGGCCATCGTCAGCATCAGTGCACTGCGGCGGAATCATGGGCTCTATGATGCGGATATTCCGCTGTATTTTGTGGAGCGTCAGCCCAAACAGTCTCCGGAGAGCAGTATTTTTGTCGGCTTCCGTTATGAAGAAATCGGGCGCGACATAGCGGAGCGCTGTTGCCGGGACGGTCATCGCTCGGTGGCTCTGCTTTGCGGCGAAAGACGATATGCGGACCGGAAGGCTTTTCTGAACGGCGCGGTCGCTGTGCTTGAGGAGAATGGCTGTGAGTATCGTCTCTATGCTTCCGAAAATGCGTTGTCTCTGCTGGAGGCCTTTGAGGTACTGCGGAACAAAACGGAATTCGATGCCGTCATCACGGCTGACGAGCAGGATATGGATTTTCTGCGGCGGGCAGCCGATTTTTACGGCAGAAGGGCGCCTCAAATTTATGGTCCCTGCAGCTGTCGGCTGTCGCTTCAGCCCCGGGATGGACAGTATCTTTTGAACTATCGTCTTTTAGGACAGTGTCTTGGGAAGCGGATTTTGTCAGACTGTCTGCAGGAGGACGAGGGAAATGTCGTCGGGCAGAATCTGCTGCTTGCGGCGGATGGCTTTCGGCATGCGGAAGCTGTGACAATGTCGGAAAAGGCGAGAGTCCTGAATTACCTGACCATTCAGAATGCCACGAGCCATGCCATCAGCCTTTTGCTGCCTGCATTTGAACGGGAAACCGGCATTCATGTAAATATATCCGAGGCCTCTTATGATGAGCTCTATAAAATGGCAGCAGATTGTGAGGACAGCAGTCCGTATGACCTGCTCCGTATAGATATTGCCTGGATGGATGAATTGGGCAGCCGGATTTATCAGCCATTGCCCGATGAGCTGAAGGCGGCGGATCGCAGTTTGCCGGCCTTAGAGCCATGGGGCTGTGTGAAGGGACAGCGCTATGCCCTTCCGCTGGATGCCTGTGTGCAGATGCTTTTCTATCGGCGGGATCTGTTTGAGGATGAACTCATCAAACGGGAATTTTTCGAGCAGCATCACAGAAAACTGGAGGTGCCCGAAAGCTTTAAGGCATTTGATGAACTGGCGCGTTTCTTTACGAGAAGTCTGCATCCGTCCTCAGTATCTCGCTATGGCTGTACGGAGACCTATGGACGGGCGGTGCTGGCTGCCTGCGATTTTCTGCCTCGCTGTCGTGAGAGTGTGATGGGGCTGGAAGCAGAGACTGACCTGCGTCTGGATGCGCCGGTGATTCGAGAGGCATTGGGAGACTATCTTTCTGCGAAGGAAGCCACGGACGGCAATACCTATCAGTGGTGGACGGATTCCACCCGGGCCTTTGCAGAGGGTGAGACGGCCATGCATATTGTTTTCTCCAATTATGCCTCTGCCATGCTTCATGGTGAGACTTCCCGGGTTGCGGAGCGACTGGGCTTTGCAGATGTGCCGGGAAAGCGGCCCCTACTTGGCGGCGGCTGGATCGGCATTTCCAAGCACAGTCGGAAGACGGAGGAATGCCTCTGCTTCCTGGACTGGCTGTATCGCCGGGATATTGCAGAGCTGATTTGCTATCTCGGAGGTTATGTGGCCAGCCGGGAGCTGCAGGAAAGCTGCGAGGTACGGGAACGCTATCCCTGGATTGAACACATGGAAAGAAGCTTCGGCATGGGAACTCGCTGCCTTACAAACGAGGAACTGCCGCTTCGGGAAATGCAGCTGGAGTCCATTCTGGGTCGTGCGGTGCGTTCGGCAGCTGGCGGCATTGAAAGCGCCGAGGCGGCGCTGGCAAGAGC
>CAZJQX010000040.1:0-19598 GCA_964548305.1 uncultured Lachnospiraceae bacterium | reverse complement strand
TGAAGGACTGAATTGACTGAAACATAAAAAATGTAATTGTTTAAGGAAGCGCTGATTCAATCAGCATTTCCCTGAATGCTAAAAAGGAAGTCTGTGATTCTCACAGACTTCCTTTTTCATTTTCATTCATGGATTCAGATTCTTTCAAACAGTCCCGGTGTGTTTTCGCCTTCTCCCAGACCGCTCTCAATCGCCTCGCATACTGTCCGAAGGGCTTCCTCTTCGTCCGGTCCGCTGCACTCCACCGTAACAACCGATCCCTTCTTGACACCGGCCGCCATAACGTTCAGCACCGACTTTCCGACAATATTCCGTTCTCCGTAATGAAGAATAATGTTGCTTTTAAACTTGATGCAGGTCTGCGTAAGCACTCCCGCCGGTCTCAGATGAAGACCCGATTCATTAATGACTTTTACTTCTTTACTGACCATAACTTTTCCTCCAGTTCATAAAAATAATCATACTTATCTGACTATTTCTTGTCAAGCTGACGCCGTTCCGCCGCTTCCCGCTGACTGAATTCACAGCCGCAGAAATTCTGCCGATACAGCGCATACTGGCGGGACAGCTCAATCGAACGCTGGTACCCGCCCTTTTTTTTGAAGTCCGACGGCAGAAACTGCAGGCCGTACTGCTCCGCCAGCTGCATGCCGATGCGATTCAGCAGCTGTGCATCCTTCAAAGGCGATATGGTCAGTGTTGTACAAAAGTAATCAAACGTCTCCTCCGGATGCGCCGCATTCCATTCCCGCATCTCTTCGGCGGTTCTCCTAAGCCGCTGATGAAAGCATTTCACACAGCGCGCGCCCCTCTCCGGCTCCTGCTCAAGCCCCTTGGCGATATCCAAAAACTCCTGGTGGCAATATTCCGGCACGCAAACTTCAATTTCCGAAAGTCCCATTTCCCGCACCAGGCGCCGAAGCTCCTCAGCCCGGTGCGTAAACTCCGCTTCGGTGGAAATATTCGGATTGTAGTAAAACAGCGTAATGCGAAAATATTCCGATAAATAAGCCAGCACCGCACTGGAACAGGGTGCGCAGCAGGAATGTAACAGAAGCCGCGGCCGCTTTCCGGCATTGTCCCTGATAATCTCCTCCAGCAGGCGCTGGTAATTCACTTTGTTTTCCATGGCTTACTGCAGAAAATCCCGAATTCTCTTGGAACGCACCGGATTTCTCAGCTTTCGCAGCGCCTTCGCCTCAATCTGACGAATACGCTCGCGCGTCACGTTGAATTCCTTGCCCACTTCCTCCAGTGTACGGGGATGACCGTCCTCCAAGCCGAAGCGGAGCACGATAACCTGCCGTTCTCTTTCCTTCAGATCGCCAAGGAGAGTGTCGATGTGCTCCCGCAGCATGACGGATTCCACATTACCCTCCGGTGACAGCACGTTGGAGTCCGCCACGAAATCACCGAGATTGGAATCATCCTCCTCGCCGATGGGAGTCTCCAGCGAAGCCGGCTCCCGGGCGATCTGCATGATCTCCTGCACCTTCTCCTCGCTCATTTCCAGACGCTCCGCCAGCTCCTTCACGGAAGGCTCATAGCCCAGCTCCAGCGTCAGCTTTCGCTGCATCTTGGACATCTTGTTGATGGTTTCCACCATATGCACCGGCACACGGATGGTTCTGGCCTGATCCGCCAGCGCACGCGTCACAGACTGGCGAATCCACCAGGTGGCGTAGGTAGACAGCTTGAAGCCCTTCTCAGGATCGAACTTCTCCACACCCTTGATCAGGCCCAGATTGCCCTCCTGCACGAGGTCAAGAAAGCTCATGCCGCGTCCGGTATAGCGCTTAGCAATAGAAACCACAAGACGAAGGTTTGCCTCGATGAGGCGCTGCTTTGCCACTTCATCTCCCTGCTGCTTCCGTGTTGCCAGACGGAACTCCTCCTCTGCACTCAGCAGCGGTACGGTACCGATCTCCTTCAAATACATCCGCACCGGATCCTCTGTGCCGATTCCCTCCAGAAGATCTACCGCATTCAGGTCAATGTTTTCCCCGTCCTCCTTGGAGAATTCCTCCTCCATGTCCTCCAGGTCGTCCGCATCGGGGCCATCATCTCCGCCGGTTTCCAGCTGCTTCAATGCCGCTTCATCCACAACAGGGTTGATCTCAATGCCCCGGTTTTCAATCAGACGATTGATGTTGTCCATCTGCTCGTCTGTAAGTCCGGTGCCTGCAAATGCCTCTGTGATCACATTGGCATCAATGGCGTTTTTATTGGCTCTTGCCTGCTTGCAAAGCTCCTCTACCTTTTTCAGTAACTCTTCTCTTTCCAATGTAGCTGCCTCCTTTTCAGATCGGGCAGAAGCCGGATTATCCCGGCCTCTCTCACATTGTCGCAAAATTTATTGACCCTTGCCTACCAGATGCTCTTTGCGGATATCACCGCCAGAAGCAGCAAAACGATTCCTAAGGCAAGATCCGTTCCGTCCTGCAAATTCAGCCGTCCATGTCCCTCGCTGCGCATGCAGATCACCACGCTGCCCAGACGAATCATGGACGCAAAGAAGAAAACAAACGGAAAAAGCATCATATTTTCATTCGGATTCACAAAGGCAATCACTGCCATCACCACAACGATCAGTGACAGCACGATATGCAGAATGTCCAGCTGCCTGCCTGTGCTCTTCTGCTGTCGGCGATACATGCCTTATTCGCCTCCCAGCGTTGCGTATACCACAGCCTTGATGGTATGCATGCGGTTCTCCGCCTCTTCGAAAACCACGGAATGGGAGGACTCGAAAACCTCATCGGTAACTTCCATCTCTGTAATGCCGTACTTCTCTGCGATTTCCTTGCCCACCTTTGTCTTGGTGTTGTGGAAGGACGGCAGGCAATGCAGGAAAATGCAGTCAGGCTTAGCATAGGAAAGCGCCTTCGCATTGACCTGGTACGGGCTGAGATCATGAATACGCTTCTCCCAGACAGCGCTGTCCTCGCCCATGGATACCCAGACATCTGTGCACAGCACATCGGCATCCTTGCAGCCCTCTGCCACATCCTCTGTCAGGGTAATGCTGGCGCCGGTCTCAGCAGCGATCGCCTCGCAGGTCTTCACCAGCTCTGCATCCGGGAAATATTCCTTCGGGCAGCAGGCGGTGTAGTGCACACCCAGCTTGGCGCAGGCCACCATATAAGAATTACCCATATTGTATCGGGCATCTCCCATATAGGTAAGCTTCAGTCCGGCAGGCTCTCCCTTATGCTCCATAATGGTCAGGAAATCCGCCAGCATCTGCGTCGGATGAAACTCATTGGTCAGGCCGTTCCAAACCGGCACGGAAGAATACTTGGCAAGCTCCTCCACCAGCTCCTGTCCAAAGCCTCTGTACTCGATGCCCTCATACATGCCGCTCAGCACCCGGGCTGTATCCTCAATGCTCTCCTTCACACCGATCTGTGAACCGGTGGGTCCCAGATAAGTGGAACCCATGCCCAGATCGCTGGCCGCAACCTCAAAGGAGCAGCGGGTTCTTGTGGAATTCTTCTCAAAAATCAGGGCAATGTTTTTACCCGTAAAGCTTGTTTTATGCAGCGGGAGCTGGCCGGCCTTCTTCTCTGCCTTCAGCCGTGCGGAAAGCTCCAGAAGATACCGGATCTCCTCCGGTGTGAAATCCAGAAGCTTCAAAAAATCTCTTCCCTTTAAGTTTACCATGCTGTCCTCCTTTATTGCTCTCTCTGTCTCGCCGCCTCGAACATGAGAACGGTGGCGGCAATCGCCGCATTCAGGGATTCCACCTGCCCCTTCATGGGGATTCGGAGAAATCCGTCTGCCTCGGCGGCCAGTGCCTCTGTGAGACCATTGCCTTCATTGCCGATCATAAATGCTGTCGGCAAACGGTAATCATATTCATAATGCTTCCTCGTTCCCTTGAGATGCGCGGCATAAACCTGTACACCCTGCTGCCGAAGGTCTCTCGCGGTCTCCCGCAGATCCGGCACCACCCGGAAGGGCATACGGTACAGTGCGCCCATGGTGGACCGCACCACCTTCGGCGAATAGATATCCACACACTCGCGGCTCATATAAATGCCGCTGACACCGGCTGCCTCCGCCGTCCGAAAAATCGTTCCCAGATTGCCGGGATCCTGCAGATCCTCCAGCAGAAGGAAGAAGTCCCCGGTCAGGGTCTGCTCCGGCCGCATCCGCACCTCGCAGAGAATACCCTGGCTTGTTCGGGTATCCGACATTTCCTGCATCAGCTTTTCAGGTACCCGAAAAAGGCGGGCATCATTCCCGCCTTCCGGCAGGGCACCCTGATAGGTGTCCGTGATAAATATCCGCTCAATGGCCTCCGACGGAATTTCCCGGCAGAGCCGCTCGCCCTCAGCGATGAAGAGACCGGCCTCTTTTCTGGCTTTTCTCTTCTTCTGCAGCTCCCGAACCTCCCGCACCAGCCTGTTGCTGCCTGATGTGATTCTGTCCAATGAGTTCCCCTCTCAAGAAAGTGTTTATTCCGGTTCATGTGCCCGCAAGAATACCCACTTTAACGATGGAATCTCTTGAATTATAGCAAAGACCGATAAAATTCTCAAGAGGAATATCAAGACTTTACAATGCCTCCAGCTCCCGGATCCAGGCGCTTACCGCCGCATCACTGGGCATCCGCAGGTCTCCTCTCGGGCTCACCGCCACGGATCCCACCTTCGGTCCGTCCGGGAGACAGCTTCGCTTGAACTGCTGGGAGAAGAAGCGCCAGTAGAACTTCCGGAGCCACTTCAGTATCGTCTCCGCATCATAAAGATGCACGGTGAGGGATTCATCCTGCTGGGGCTCTACCCGGCCGAGCTGAAGATTTTCAGCGCTGAAGGCCCGAAGCGCCAGCAGCAGCACCCGTCTGGGCGAAAAGCCGAAGCGAAGGATCTGATACAGGAAGAAGTCATGCAGCTCATAGGGGCCCACCAGGTCCTCTGTCTTCTGCGAAATCTTGCCGCCTGCCGTGGGCGGCAGCAGCTCAGGACTCACCGGCGTTGCCAGGACGTCCCGGAGAACGGCAGCAAGCGCCGCATCCTCAGCTGTATCGGCCGCATACTGCACCAGATGCCGCACCAGTGTCTTGGGAACGCCGACATTAACCGCATACATAGACATATGATCGCCGTTATAGGTGGCCCAGCCCAGTGCAAGCTCCGACAGATCTCCCGTGCCGATGACAATGCCGCCCGCCTCGTTGGCCAGGTCCATCAGAAGCTGGGTTCGCTCCCGCGCCTGAGAATTCTCATAGGTCACGTTGTGGTTTTCCGGATCGTGGCCCAGATCCCGGAAATGCTGCAGTACCGCCGCTTTAATGTTGATTTCCCGAAGGCTTGCGCCCAGCCGCTGCGTCAGAAGCACCGCATTGTTGTAGGTACGGTCCGTGGTACCGAAGGCCGGCATGGTCACAGAAAGGATATTCTCCCGGGGGATGCCCAGAAGATCAAAGGCACGAGCCGTCACCAGCAGCGCCAGCGTGGAATCCAGTCCGCCGCTGATGCCGATGACAGCCGTTTTACAGCCGATATGCCGAAGCCGCTTCTTCAGACCCATAGCCTGCATGGTCAGAATTTCTTCGCAGCGCTTGGAACGCTCCTGCGGATTTCCCGGCACGAAGGGATGGGGATCCACGAAACGCCTGAGCGCCGCAGCATTCCGCTGAATATCGCTGTACGTTTCTGCCTCTTTTTCTGCCGCACCGGAAGCCGCATGCTCACCGAGGCGAACCGAAATATAGGTATAGTCTTCATTTTCCTGTACTTCACAGGTGCTGAGACGCAGACGTTCCTGATGGAGCCGCTGCAGATCTATGTCTGCATACTGTATACCGGTTTTGAAGCGCTCACTCTCTGCCAGCACCGTGCCGTTCTCGCAGATCAGGTTCTGTCCGCCGAAAATGAGGTCCTGAGAAGACTCCCCCTCGCCGGCATTGGCATAGATATAGGCTGCCGTCAGCCTGGCGCTCGTCTGAGAGATTAGTTCTCTTCGGTAGCTGTCCTTACCCACAATTTCATCCGAAGCGGAGCAGTTCGCAATGACGGTCGCTCCGGCCATAGCATGTCCCGTTGCCGGCGGCAGCGCCACCCAGGCATCCTCACAAAGCTCGCAGCCCAGAACAAATTCCGGCTGATCCGCCGCAGAAATGAGGATATTCATACCAAAGGGCACGGAATAAGCTTCTCCGCTGACAGCATTTTCATAGGAGATCGTTCGCACGCGCTCCTCTCCCGGCGTAAACCATCTCGCTTCATAAAATTCGGTATAGTTCGGAAGATGCTTTTTGGGAATAAATGCCAGAACGCGCCCCTGCTGCAGGACGGCCGCCGTATTGTAGAGCTTGCCGCAGTACTCCAGCGGATAGCCCAAAACCATCAGCATACGGCTTTCCCTGGTCCGGACCAGCAAAGTGTCCAGCGCTTTCTTTGCGGCTGTCATCAAAGTACGCTGATGAAACAGCTCACCGCAGGTATAGGCCGTCACGGCAAGCTCCGGAAAAACCAGCAGCTCTGCCCCAGCCTTCTCCGCCTCCTGCTGCTGTGCATAAATCGCTTCTATATTAAAGGCAGGATCCGCCACCCGAATCTCCGGTGTTGCTGCTGCCGCTCTCAAAAATCCCTCTGTCATGCTTACCTCCAGCTACAAAACATTTAATGCCTTGATTGTAGCACAAAAAACAGCGCCTGTCGGCGCTGTTTCGAAAATCCGATGCTCTTCGATTTAGGGAAGCGCTGATTTGATCAGCGTTTCCTTAGTTGTTGTCTGAGGAGTAGTTCGGTGCTTCCTTTGTGATCTGAATATCGTGAGGATGTGACTCCTTCAGCGCTGCAGCCGAAATCTTCACAAACTTGGAATTCTTCTGCAGATCCCGAATGGTGGGAGCGCCGCAGTAGCCCATGCCGGCACGAAGGCCGCCCACAAACTGGAAGATGGTGTCCTCCACCTTGCCCTTATAGGCAACACGTCCCTCGACGCCCTCCGGTACCAGCTTCTTGGCGCCGGCCTGGAAGTAACGGTCTGAGGAGCCGTTCTTCTGCTTCATGGCACCCATGGAACCCATGCCTCTGTAAACCTTGTACTTACGTCCCTGATACAGCTCGAACTCACCCGGAGCCTCATCACAGCCCGCAAATACGGAGCCCATCATAACGGTGGAACCGCCTGCTGCCAGGGCCTTCACCACATCACCGGAGTACTGGATGCCGCCGTCTGCAATGATGGGGATGCCGTACTTATCGGATACCTCAAAGGCATCCATAACAGCAGATACCTGCGGTACGCCGATGCCGGCCACCACTCTGGTGGTACAGATGGAGCCCGGTCCGATACCGATCTTGACGCAGTCGGCACCGGCCTTGATCAGCGCCTCGGTTGCTTCACCTGTTGCCACATTTCCGGCAATGATCTGAAGATCCGGGAACTTCTCCTTCAGCATGCTGACGCACTTCAGTACGTTGGCGGAATGTCCATGGGCGGAATCCAGCACAACCACATCCACATGTGCCTTTACCAGTTCAGCCGCACGCTCTACAACATTAGCGGTAATGCCGAGAGCCGCACCGCAGAGCAGTCTGCCCTGTGCATCCTTTGCTGCATTGGGATACTTCATCTGCTTTTCAATGTCCTTGATGGTGATGAGACCCTTGAGGTTGCCGTCGTCGTCCACGATGGGAAGCTTCTCTACCTTGGCATGTGCCAGGATTTCCTTCGCCTCTTCCAGCGTAGTGCCTTCCTTTGCCGTTACCAGGTTTTCGGAAGTCATGCAGTCCTTGATCTGTCTGCTGAAATCCTCTTCGAATACCAGATCACGGTTCGTGATAATACCTACGAGCTTCTTTCCCTCAGTGACCGGAACACCGGAGATTCTGAACTTGGCCATGAGATCATTTGCATCCTTTAAGGTGTGTTCCGGGGAAAGGAAGAAGGGATCGGTGATAACGCCGTTCTCTGAACGCTTTACCATATCGACTTCCTCAGCCTGCTGCTCAATTGTCATATTCTTGTGCACGATACCGATGCCGCCGCAGCGCGCCATGGCGATTGCCATCTGGTGTTCAGTGACAGTATCCATACCTGCGGAAAGGAACGGAATATTCAGCTTGATGGACTTGGTAAGCCAGGTGGACAAATCAACCTGATTCGGAACCACCTCGGAATACTGAGGAACTAAAAGAACATCATCAAAAGTAATACCTTCACCAATAATTCTGGCCATTTTAGAATCTCCTTTCAAGTAAAAGAAAAGCAGCAGTGCAAGCTAAAATCACTGCTGTCCATAAATTTTACCCACTATAGCACATCGTTTGGTTGAAATCAAGCCAATCGTCATGCCAGGGCCTCAATTATTTTTCCTGCCGAGTCTTCCGTTCCGGCTGCGCCAGCGCACATCCATGCCGTTGGCCCGCATTTTCCGCATGCGGCGGTAGATCGTGGTCCGACTCATATTGGTGATCACCATCAGCTCCTCCATGGAAATCTCATCATCACGCCAATGCAGGAGCTCCTCATACAGATCCACATCCGACATAATGGGCGGTCTTCCGAAGCGAACCCCTCTCTGCTTAGCGGCGGCGATTCCCTCCGCCTGCCGCTGCCGGATATTGATCCGTTCATTTTCCGACACAAAGGACAGCAGCTGCAGCACAATGTCGCTGATAAAGGTACCCAGCAGGTTTTTATCCCGCCGGGTATCCAGCAGCGGCATATCCAGGATGACAATGTCTACCTTCTTCACCTTGGTGAGAAACCGCCACTGCTCCTGAATCTCCACGTAATTCCGTCCGAGGCGGTCGATGCTCTTCACGAAAACAACATCTCCCTCCTGCAGTATCCGCAGCAGCCGCTGATAGCGGGGACGCTCGAAATCCTTGCCGGACTGCTTGTCCACATAGATCCGCCTAAGCTCAACGCCCGCCTCCTGAAGTGCGATCTTCTGCCGGTCCTCCTTCTGCTCCAACGTGCTTACTCTTGCATAACCATACACCTTCATCTTTTGCCTCCTTTAGCTTTTCCAAATATGGTTTTGTCAAGCAAAGGTGAAGGGGCGCAGATTCATCGTCTCTATTCCATTCCGGGGCCATGCGCCGCATCCGCATCATCCCCGGCACCGCCGGGGCCTCTGGGCGCTTCTGTCGGTGCTGCTGCCGTCTCTTCCCGGCTTTCACTGCTTTCCGTCTTCTTTCCCGGCTCCTCAACGGTTTCCGTTTCCTTTTCTTCCGTACTTTCCTCGGCGGACTCCTCAGTTGTTTCTTCTGTGCTTTCCTCTTCTGTACTGCTTTCTTCCGTTTCCGCCGTCCGGGCCGCCGTTTCCGTCTGCTTCGCGGTTTCCTTGGTGGTGGCAGTCTTTCCGACGCTACCGCCGCCCACCGTCGCCTCCGGAGCATCCTCAGCGGCATCATAAACGCCGGAAATCTCCGAAATGTGCGCGCTGATGGTTTTCACGGTCTCCGAGGGCTGATAATCCTCTGTGCCGTAAAGGAACTGATGGAGCTCGACAACATTAGACGAAAGGGTTGCCGGAATGACACAATCCATCTTGCGGATCTTCTTCGTGGTTCTCGCAAAGGGGAAGCCGCCGGTCTCCGCCAGGTTATACTTCCGGACATTTCGGGCCAGTGTGGTCACATCGGAAAGTCCCATGCTGGTGGACACCTCCGGGAATACATAGGAGGCCACATTTACCAGAGTCTTCGCGCTGGCAGTCTTCGCCTTGTCCAGAGCCAGAGACAGCACCTTCCGCTGGCGGGCGGTACGGTTGAAATCCGTATCCATCAGCCGCAGACGTCCGTAGGCCACCGCCTGCACGCCGTCCAAATGATTCATGCCGGCATGCTCCAGCTGCACGGAGCCCAGTCCCGTCGAATTCACGGTCTCCGTAATGAAGGCATTTATATAGTAGAATTCCGCATCACTGATCTCGAGATCCACACCGCCGAGAGCGGTAATGGCCTTCGCCACCGCCGACCAGTTGAATGTGATATAGTCGTCAATCTTCAGATCTAGGTTGTCCTCCAGTGCCTGAATGGCCTGGGTATGCCCGCCCTTGAAGTAGGCCTCATTGATCTTGTGATAGTTGTTGTCCCGGTCAATGCGGGAATAGGTATCCCGGTACACCGAACAAAGCTTCACATCTCCGCTCCGCTTGTCTACGCTGGCCACCATGATTACATCGGAAAGTGCTCCCTCGTCCAGATTTCCATCCCGGGAATCCACGCCAAATACGGCGATGGTCCAGTAGCGTGAACCCAGATAGGGGGAAATGAAGGACCAGGCCACATTTCCGATCAGCACCACAAGAATCAGAAAGAGCACCAGCTTCAGGAAAGGATGCTTCCTTCTGCGCCGTTTTCCGCCGCGGCTGCTCCGGCTGCGGCTGCCGACATTTCCACCTCGCGTGGACTGAGAAGCTGTCGAACGCGTCGATCGCCGGGTATTCGCTCTGTCATTCCGCTGTGAATTTCTCACAGACCTTGTGTCGGCATAATTATTCTCATAGTCATCATAATCGTCATAATCATCGTCAAGATAATCCTCTTCATATATATCCCGGTATCGGGGCGCAGTTCTGCGGCTGGCGGTTCTGCGCGCCGCACTCTGTCTTCCTCTCACTCTGTCAGTTGTATCTCGTCTAGCCATCTTACTCCTCCTTGCGGCATGATTATAGCAGAGTTTTCCGGCCGCGAACAGACATAAAAGAATGCCGAAGCTTCTGCTCCGGCATCTTCTGTCTTTAGTGAACTACTTTTCACTATACTTATGTGCTTCCTCCAGCAGCATGTCCTTCACCTTCATCAGCCGCACCTGGGAGGAACGTTCATTTTCATCCAGCTTCATGCTGATGGTGTGAATCATCTCTGCCGTCTCCGGAATGGTCACATGCTCCAGCGCATTTACCCTTCGGCGGGTTTCCTCAATGGCATCTGCCATCAGCTGACAGCTCTTCTCGATTTCCGCGAGCCGCAGCATGTCCGGCAGAATCTCCGCCAGACTATGCACCGCATCATCCAGATCTGCGGACGTGAAGGCATAGCCATAGGCGTAAATGTCGTTGGGGTCCTGTGTGCGGGTCTGGGCCTTAAAAACCGGCACCTCCACAGACATGACATTCCGGGTACCCGCCTCCAGCAGAATCTCCTGCTTTGGCGCCATCAGGGCATTGTTCAGAAGCTCCTCCGACATGGCCGAGCGCGCCAGCACAAAGTTCTGATTGGCCGCCCGGATGCCGGCTTCCACCTTCTCGCGGAGAGCCTGATTTTCCCGGACCAGCTCCATGAAACGGCGCATGAGCTCATCCCGCTTATCCTTCAGAAGCTTATGTCCGCGGCGGGCGGTCACCAGCTTCTTTTTCAGCCGGGTCAGCTCCATCCGCGTCGCCATTACTGTTGTGGATGCCATGCTCAGCCTTCTTTCTTCTCGTAATACTGATCCAGGAGACGATCATCAATTCGCTTCAGCTCGGAACGCGGCAGGATGCGGAGCAGCTCCCAGCCGAGATCCAGCGTTTCCTCAATGGAACGGTCTGTCTGGTAGCCCTGGGAAACATACCTGTCCTCAAAGGCGTCAGCAAACTTGGCGTACAGCTTGTCCATCTCCGTTAATGCAGCCTCACCGAGAATAACCTGCAGCTCCTTCGCATCCTTGCCGCGGGCATAAGCTGCAAACAGCTGGTTCATGGTATTGGAATGGTCCTCACGGGTACGGCCCTTGCCGATGCCCTTGTCCTTCAGACGGGAAAGAGACGGCAGCACGTCGATGGGCGGTGTAATGCCTCTTCGGTACAGATTTCTGCTGAGGATGATCTGTCCCTCGGTGATGTATCCGGTAAGGTCCGGAATCGGGTGGGTTTTGTCATCCTCCGGCATGGACAAAATCGGAATCAGGGTAATGGAACCGTTCTTTCCTCTCTGCCGGCCGGCTCTCTCATACAGGGAAGCAAGGTCGGTATACATGTAGCCGGGATAGCCGCGGCGTCCGGGAACCTCCTTCTTCGCTGCGGAAATCTCCCGGAGTGCGTCGGCGTAGTTTGTGATATCCGTCATGATGACCAGCACATGCATGCCCCGATCGAATGCCAGATACTCCGCAGCCGTCAAGGCCAGACGCGGTGTGGAAATTCGCTCCACTGCCGCATCATTTGCGAGGTTAATGAACATAACCGAACGGTCAATGGCGCCGGTCTCCCGGAAGCTCTCCTGGAAGAAATTCGCCTCCTCAAAGGTGATGCCCATGGCAGCGAAAACCACTGCGAAGGGCTCATTCGTTCCCCGCACCTTAGCCTGCCGGGCAATCTGCGCTGCCAGCTGGTTGTGAGGAAGTCCGGAGCCGGAGAAAATCGGCAGCTTCTGTCCTCTGACCAGTGTATTCAGTCCGTCAATCGCGGAGATGCCGGTCTGAATAAACTCCTGGGGATAGGCCCGGGCTGCCGGGTTCATCGGCAGTCCGTTGATGTCCATGCGCTTCTCCGGCAGCAGCTCCGGACCGCCGTCAATGGGACGGCCCATACCGTCAAACACACGTCCCAGCATATCCGGAGATACGCCGAGCTCCATGGTATGACCCAGGAAACGTACCTTGCTGGTCTCCAGATTAATGCCGGTGGATGCATCATAAAGCTGCACCAGAGCATTGCCGCCATCGATCTCCAGCACCTTGCAGCGCCGCTTCTCTCCGCTCGACAGCGTGATCTCCGCCATCTCGTCATAGGTCACATTTTCCACGCCCTTCACCAGCATCAGCGGGCCCGCAACCTCCTCTATCGTTCTGTATTCCTTCGGCATATCAGTACTCCTCCTTCTCACGAAGCACCGTATCCAGCTGCTTCATAAGCTCTGTCTCCGTCTTTGCGAACTCCTGATCCAGCGCCGACTCCTCCGTATACTTGAAACGGCCGATCTGCTCCCGCACCGGAAGGGCTGCCAGCTTGTCGATGGAAGCGCCCTTTTCCAGCGCCGCCTTGCCCTGATCATAGTACATGAGAATCAGCTTCATCATCATTAGCTGCTTCTTCAGGGAGGAGTAGGTATCGATCTCATGGAAGGCATTCTGATGCAGGAAATCCTCTCGAATGGAACGGGCCGCCTCCAGCTTCAGACGGTCTGCTGCCGAAATGGCATCCATACCCACCAGCTTCACGATTTCCTCAATCTCCGACTCATCCTGCAGGAGACTCATAATCCGGCCCCGAAGCTTCATCCAGTCGCTTTCCACATTTCCGTTGAACCAGGGCGTCAGCTGATCCAGATAATTGGAGTAGGAGCTCAGCCAGTTGATCGCAGGGAAATGTCTTTGGTACGCGAGTGATGCGTCCAGTCCCCAGAATACCTTGACAATCCGCAGTGTGGCCTGGGTTACCGGCTCGGAAATGTCGCCGCCGGCAGGACTGACGGCACCGATTACAGACAGCGCACCCTCTCTTCCCTCCTTGCCGAGGGAAATCACACGGCCTGCCCGCTCATAGAAGCCGGCCAGACGGGATCCGAGATAAGCAGGATAGCCCTCCTCACCGGGCATCTCCTCCAGACGGCCGGACATCTCACGCAGTGCCTCTGCCCAGCGGGAGGTGGAGTCTGCCATCAGGGCCACAGAATAGCCCATGTCCCGGAAATACTCTGCAATCGTGATGCCGGTATAGATAGACGCCTCACGGGCCGCAAAGGGCATATCCGAGGTATTGGCAATGAGAACCGTTCTCTGCATCAGGGACTTGCCGGTCTTCGGATCCTTCAGCTCCGGGAACTCATTCAGAACATCCGTCATCTCGTTGCCGCGCTCACCGCAGCCGATATACACCACAATATCCGCATCCGCCCACTTGGCCAGCTGATGCTGCACCACCGTTTTTCCGGAGCCGAAGGGACCCGGAACGGCCGCCACACCGCCTTTGGCGATGGGGAACAGCGTATCGATGACTCTCTGTCCGGTGATCAGCGGTCTGTCCGGCGACAGCTTCTGCCGATAGGGCCGTCCCTTACGCACCGGCCAGCGCTGCGCCAGCTTCACCTCATGCTCCGTACCCTCTGCATCCCGCACCAGACATACGGTTTCTGTCACGTTGTAGTCGCCGCTCTCCAGCTTCACAATGGTACCGGAAATACCGTAGGGCACCATGATCTTTTGTACCACCACCTCGGTTTCCTGTACCGTACCGATGATATCGCCGCTTTCTACCTCTGCACCGGCGGAAAGCAGTGCCTCAAAGTGCCATTTCTTCTCCTGATCCAGAGGCGGCACCTCTACGCCCCGGTGCAGAAGATTTGAATTTGTTGCTTCCATAATGGCGTTCAGCGGGCGCTGAATACCATCATAAATGGAGCCGATCAGTCCCGGTCCCAGCTCTACACTCATAGGTGCGCCGGTAGATACCACCGGTGCGCCGGGGCCGAGACCCGAGGTCTCCTCATATACCTGAATCGAAGCCTGATCCCCGTGCATCTCAATGATTTCACCGATCAGTCTCTTCTCACTGACACGAACCACATCGGACAAATTGGCAGCACGCATGCCCTCGGCAATCACCAGCGGGCCGGCTACCTTCTTGATCCTTCCTTCGCTCATTCCACTATCCTCCATGACTGCTTCTGCAGCCTCTTTACTCTCGCTCTGCAGCCGTGCCTCACTTCTTGCCGCTCAGGATATCCGAGCCCACCGCCCGAAGCACCGACTGTCTCACTGCATTCATTCCATTTCCGGTATTGCCGCTGACGCCCGGGATCAATATAATCGCCGGAAGTCCCTGGGATCTGTAATGCTGCAGCTCCCTGTCCAGCATTTCTCCCAGCTTCTCCGTCATATAGATCACGGCATATCCGCCCTCACAAAGCTGATGCAGCGTCCGGGCGGCGGTTTCCCGCTCTGTCACAGGAAACGGTTCCATGCCGAGGGCCGCAAAGCCGTAGATAGAATCTCTGTCTCCCATCACTGCGATCTTATGCATAGGTTTCCCTGATCCTTTCCTTGATCATCTCCGCCGGCAGCTGGTTCAGCTTGCCGGAAAGAATGATGCGTACCGATTTCATTTCATTTTCCCGCGCCAGCACATAGGCTGCCAGGGGCTCAATGCCGAAGGGCTGATACTTCTGGGGACGGATCTTATCAATCAGAAGATCATCACACCATTTCTCAAAAGCCGCCATAGAGCTGCGGAACTTCTCCGTTCCTCCCGCATAAGCGGTTTTCTCCAGATAGTCTGAAAGAGCATCTGCACCGCTCATGGCTGCCGCAATCAACGTTTTCTTATCCAGAGAATCGCATTCCGCGATGGCTCTCTCATAAAAGTCTTTCGACTTGCCCGTGCGCTGGGCCCGCAATGCGATTTTCAGATCCGCACCGGCCACCGTAATTTCCGCGTAGAGACGCAGGAAATCCGAATGTGACTTCTGCCCAGCCCGGTAAATGCTGTCCAGCGCCGCCCTATCCAGCAGGATGTCCGAAAGCTGACCGTCGCCGGTACGAAGATACACATCCAGTGCCTCCTTCGCTGCCTTCGCCATATCCTCCGGCAGCAGCTCAAAACGCTTTTTGCTGACCGCCCGGCGAATCTGCTCCGCCGGAATAGATCCACCGGCAGAAAAGATACCGTCATATTCCTTTTCGAGGCGCGTTTCCTTCACCGCTGACTTAAGATTCAGATAGTCATCCGAGTAGAGAAATACATCCAGCTTGTGGATATCCTCCCTGAGGATTTCCCGCATGAGCGACCAGGTTTTGGCCTTTTCCTTCTGCAGAATCGACTGCATTTCCATAGAAGGTGCTGCATCCCAGCCTTTATCCCGGAGGAGCTGCCGTGCAGCCGCCTCATCCGGGGCCGCCAGCAGGCGCTGCATGTCTCCCGCCGTCAGCAGAGCATTCTCCTTCACACGGATGCGCGTCACGGCATAGGCATAATTGTTAGCTGCCATCCGCATCCCTCCTTATTCTGATTCCGAAAAAAGCTGTGCGGAAATGATATCCTCCAGCCGCTCCCGTTCCGCCGTAAACATGGCCGCATAGGAGCAGTTTTCCTCAATGCCGCCGTATTCCAGTATGAAGCCGCCGTTGATTTTCCGCGCCTCCGGAGCCAGCGTCAGGCTTCCCTTCTTTTCCGCTGCGATGGCCTCCATCTGCCCGATGAAGCCCTCCGGCAGTCTCCTGAGATCCTGTTCCGAAAGATACAGGATACCGGCTCCCGGCTGCACCGCATCCTTCAGCAGCTTCAGCAGATTTCCGAAGTATTCCGCTGCCGGTCGTTCCAGAAGCTGCTTCTCCGCCAGCGCCAGGGTTTCCTGTACCAGCGACTGCTTCTCCCGAAGCCTCCTCTGCCGCACCCGAAGTGCCGCTGCGGAAATGCTTCTTTCCCGCAGTGCCCCGGCCTCGCGGCTCGCTCTTTCCTGCGCTGCGGCCTTCAACTCCGCCGCCTCTTTTTCGGCTGCTGCGAGGATTTCCTTCTTTTCGGCCTCTGCCTTCTCCATCAACTCACGAGACTCGCGCTCTGCATCGCTGTGAATTTCATTCAGTATTTTTTCAAGTCCCGACATTTCGTTTCTCCTTATACTTACCTAGGTCCTGCAGGATTCCATACTGTCGAATCCCCTCATACACTTAAAGGCTCAGAGATCCGATGCCGAAGATAGCCAGGATGGAGATCAGGAGTGCCAGGATGGCATAGGTCTCTACCATGGCCGGGAAGATCATGGCCTTACCGAACTGATCCGGTTTCTTTGCCACAAGCCCGATGGACGCCACGGAAGCCTTGCCCTGGTTGATGGCGGACAGAAGACCCACAAAAGCCATCGGCAGGCAGGCTGCAAAATACAGAAGGCCCTTTGCCAGCGAAACATCCGGTGAACCGCCCATGATGCCGATCTGGGTCAGGGTAATGAAGCCGATGAGCAGGCCGTAGATGCCCTGTGTACCGGGCAGAAGCTGCAGCACCAGCACCTTTGAGAAGAGATTCGGCTCCTCTGTCACGGCGCCTGCAGCAGACTGTCCGCAGATGCCTACGCCGATAGCAGATCCGATACCTGCCATAAGAGCTGCCAGAACAGCACCGAGCAATGCAAATACGATTCCAAGGTTTTCCATATTATTTTGCCTCCAATACTTTGTAATATTTTGTTTTCTCTCCAAAAGGATTGATCTTCCGTCCGCCGCCCTCGTAGAATTTTCCGAAGAACTCCACGTACTGCAGACGATTGGTATGCACATAAGCCCCAAGGGCATTGATGGCGATATTCATGCTGTGTCCGATGAGGAACACCAGAATAAACACGATGACACCCGGAACGGATGCGCCCAGCATGCTGCCCATCTTGTTGAACACAGTGGAAATGACGGAGGTCGCCAGTCCCAGCGCCAGCAGTCTCGAATACGAGAGAATGTCACTGAGCCAGGATGTGACGCCGTATACACCATACAGTCCCTTCAGGATCCGCTTGAACCAGCTCTTCGAGGAACGTCCGTCGGTCAGCACGATACCGACTGCACCGATTCCCGCAACGATTGCCGCTGCACTTCCGACCGATGCCGGCAGCGTAAAGCTGAGTCCCAGCATTTCCGTCACCATACTCATGGTCAGTAGGTAAATGATGCCGCCGCCCACCAGCATGTACCAGAAGCCGGCGTCAAAAATCGCATCCTTCCATTTCCCAGCTTTCACCTCCGCATAAAGCTTGATGCCGAGTCCCGTAAAAAGGTGGATGATGCCCACCACAAAGGAGAACACCAGCATTTTCATCGGCTTGTCCACCGGCTCGAACCAGATCGCCGGCAGGGAAATGTCAGGCCGTCCGAAGAAGGTGGTGGCGATGACATTTACCGAATCACCGAAGAAGGAACCGAAGAGGAAGCCCCAGAAGGTGGTTGAGATACCGCAGTAGAAGAACATCTTCATGAACTTCCGCATGCCCTCCTCCATCCGCGGATATTTCTTAAGACAATACAGCGTGCCGAGCACCATAATAATGCCGTAGGCCGCATCGGACAGCATCAGGCCGAAGCAGATGTAGTAAAATGTTGCCATCACGGCAGACGGGTCCATCTCTCCCGGTGCCGGCAGGCTGTAGCTTTCTACAACGCCCTCCACCGGTGCCGTATAGCTGTTGTTCTTGAGCTTCACCGGCGGGATCTCCCCCGGCTGCGGCTCGGCAAACTCCAGTACCAGATCAAAGCCGGACAGGAGGCCGCTGATTTCCGCCTCCTGCTCTGCCGGCACCCAACCAGTAAGGCTGAATGTATACTTTGACTGCAGGAGATCGCTGATCACGTCATACTTATCCGCCTGCATACTGCAGCAGTCCTGCAGAAGCTGCAGCTTCTCCCGTTCCCCGGCAAAGGACTTCAGCTTTTCAAGATCTGTCTGAATCGTTTGCTTTGCTGTTTCGATTTTTTCATCAATTTCCCGGATCGCTTCGCTCGGATTCCGGTCGTTCTTCGGTGCTGCCGCAAATCCAAGGACCCGCAGTGCCTCCAGCAGCACATTTTCGTCCTTCTTCCGCACAAAGCAGAGAATTGCGGTCTGCTCCTCCGATGTGCTGATGACATTTGCGTCAAAGGCTTCCAGTTCCGGTGCGGCCTCATGAATATCTGTCAGAATCGTTTCCAGCGTCCATGCTCCCGGAAGTGTTCCCGCCAGCATGGCTGTGGTTTTCGTCCCGCCGCAGCTCAGCGGTACATCCACGCTTTTCCAGGGCTCCAGCGTCAGCCGCTCATTTTCAAGCCGCGGTATTTCCGCACGATTCTCCTGCACCTCCTTGTCCAGCCGCAGAATCTCTGCCGCGGTTTCCTGCAGCTTTTCCTGCTCCGCTGTCAGCCGTTCATACTCTGCCGTGGAAATCTCCTTGCGGCCTGCCAGACTGTCCAGGGGACTTCCGCCCGGCGGTGACAGCTTGTTCACGATTTCCAGTGCCTTTTCCGCAGCCTCGGCCTGTCGCCGGCACTCTGCACTGCGGGCACTCATATCCTGCTTTTGAAATACGGCATCGACCGCTTCCGCACGGTCGATCTCCACGGCTTCCGCTCTCTGCAGCCGCTCAAGAATCTGCTTCCGATCCTTCCTGAGTGCTGTGACGGAAATCCGTTTCATCGGCATTACTGCCATAGCCGAAACCTCCTCTCTAGAGCTTCAGATAAAGTAACTGTTTAGCATCGCCGAGCAAGCTCAGCTCCGCATTTTATGAATTCTTCTGGTGGTGCTAAACAATTTCCAGATAAGCAAGGATCTGTTCCACAGCCTCTGCTTCCCTCTGTCTCGCGCTGACGGTCAGTGCCGCGCAGTCGGCTTCCGCCTGCTTCAGTGCTTCCCGGATGCGCAGCTCTCCGTCCTTTTCTGCCTGCTGCCGTTTCTGCAGAAGCAGCTGCTGTGCTTCCTGCTCTGCCGCTTCACGAAGCGCTGCAGCCTCATGCTTTGCCTGCTGCACTACGTCCTGCGCCTCCAGTGCCGTCTTTCGCACCAGTGCCTCGGCTTCCTGTTCCGCCTGACGGATTCTGTCAATGGTTTCCTTCGCCAATCCTTCGACCTCCTCTCTTTGCGGATTCCCCCCCATGGCGCCTTTTTCACCCCCGGCGCTTTATTTCAGGAATATCCTATGTGTTTTCGCTTTTCAATTTCGAATCTAACTCGTTGTTAACAAATTGTCAAGCCATCC
>CAZJQX010000039.1:9738-19807 GCA_964548305.1 uncultured Lachnospiraceae bacterium | reverse complement strand
AAAATCCCTGTAGAGACCCTCTACATCGGTAAGAAAAGCCAGCTTCTCGGCATGCATGGCACTGGCGATGGAGCAGGCTGCATCATCCGCATTGATGTTGTAGCTGTCGCCCTTCTCATCGAAGCCGATGGGACAGATAATGGGAATGAAGTCATCCTTCAGAAGGTCCTCGATGATCTCGGTATTCACAGAAATGATGGAGCCCACATGGCCGATGTCCTCGCCGTTTGAGTACTTCTTCACACACTTCAGCATCATGCCGTCCTTGCCGGAGATGCCCACGGATTTCACGCCGAGGCCGGTAATGAGCTGCACCAGGCTCTTGTTCACCTTGTTCAGCACCATCTCCGCCACCTCCATGGTTTCATCATCCGTCACACGAAGGCCGTTCACAAACTTCGGCTCCTTGCCGATCTTTCCGATCCATCTGGAGATTTCCTTGCCGCCGCCGTGAACGATGATGGGCTTAAAGCCGACGAGCTTCAGCAGCGCCACATCCTGCATGACCTGCTTCTTCAGCGCCTCATCCACCATGGCAGAACCGCCGTACTTCACCACCATGACCTTGCCCTGGAATTTCTGAATATAAGGCAGAGCCTCCACCAGGACGGCGGCCTTGTCCATGATCTTCTGTGAAATTGCGTTATCCATGTCTTCTCAATCTACTCCCTTAGCTTCTGTAATCTGCGTTAATGTTGACGTACTCGTGGGTGAGGTCACAGCCCCAGGCAGTGGCCTTCGCGTCTCCCTCGTTCATTTCAATGAGGGCTGTCACCTCCGGATGGGACAGGATTTCCTTTGCGTAATCCTCATCAAAATCCACCGGAACACCGTGCTTATAAACAAGAATCTTACCGATGTCGTTCACAAAATAAAGATCCACCTTCATGGGATCGAACTGGGCACCGCTGTAGCCCATGGCTGCCAGAACTCTGCCCCAGTTGGCATCTCTTCCGTAAATGGCCGCCTTTGTAAGGGAGCTGGACACCACGGATTTCGCAAGAAGCACTGCCTCAGCCTTGTTGTCGGCGCCCTGCACCTTCACCTCAAAGAGATGGGTAGCACCCTCGCCGTCCTCAGCCATCTTCTTGGCCAGAACCTCATTCACCGCATGGAGTGCCTGGCAAAATGTCTGATAGTCCTCGTCTTCTGCGTCAATGACGGCATTTCCCGCTGCGCCGTTGGACAGAAGAAGGCAGGTATCATTGGTGGAGGTATCGCCGTCCACAGAAACCATGTTATAGGTATCCTTGATGTCCTCGGAAAGCGCCTTCTGGAGCAGCTCCTTCGTGATGGCACAATCGGTGGTCAGGAAGGAAAGCATGGTGCACATGTTGGGGTGGATCATGCCGGAGCCCTTGCACATGCCGCCCAGGTGCACCTCGGTGCCCTTCACCGTGAAGCTCACCGCGAACTGCTTGTTCTTCGTGTCAGTGGTCATAATGGCATGGCTGGCCTGATCGGCCGCCTCTTCCGTATCTGCAAGTCCGGTCACCAGCTGACCGATACCATCCTTTACCCTGTCCAAAGGCATTTGCATACCGATGACACCGGTGGAGCAGATCAATACGCCCTCAGCCGGAATCTCTCCACCGAAGGCCTCGGAAACGGCCTCAGCGGAGGCCTGACAGATGTCCATGCCCTCCTGCCCGGTGCAGGCATTGGCAATGCCGGAATTGGCGATTACCACATGCACCGGCTTTCCGGAGCTGACCACCTGCTTGTCCCAGAGCACCGGCGCTGCCTTCACCACATTGCTGGTGAATGTGCCTGCCGCGATGCAGTCCTTCTGGGAGAAGATCATCGCCATATCCGTTCTGCCCTTATACTTGATGCCTGCCGCTGCCGCTGCCGCCATAAATCCTTTTGCGGCCAGCACGCCGCCCTGAATCGCCTTCATTGACATAATTCTGTCCTTTCTGTCACTGCTCTGCCGAAACGAAGCCCGCAAAAACCGCTCCATCCCGCTTAATAATTGTGCCGAAGGCTTCGATACCTTCGGCACGTCTTTTTCAGCTGAAGCAGATTTCATTGCCTCCGTTCAGCCTGTTTTTGTCAAGTCCCTTACTGTGACTTCTGGTTCTTCTTTACTTCCTGCATCTTCATGGCACGAACCTTCTCCGGGAGTCCGAAGAGGGTAATGAAGCCGGATGCATCATGATGGTCATAGAGATCACCTGTGGTGAAGGATGCCAGAGACTCATTGTAAAGAGAATACGGAGAAGTCGTGCCGGCCTTGATGATGTTGCCCTTATAGAGCTTAAGCTTGGTGGTACCGGTCACATACTTCTGGGTGCTGGTCATGAAGGCCTGCAGTGCCTCGCGAAGCGGATCAAACCACTTTCCTTCGTAAACCACCTGGGAGAACTTCACGGAAGCCATTGCCTTGAACTCCATGGTCTGACGATCCAGGCAGAGCTCCTCCAGCTGCTTGTGGGCCTCCATAAGAATGGTTCCGCCGGGGGTCTCATAAACACCGCGGCTCTTCATGCCGACCACACGGTTCTCTACGATGTCCACGATACCGATGCCGTTCTCACCGCCCAGCTTGTTGAGCTCGAGAAGGATGTCCTTCACGCTCATCTTCTTTCCGTTCAGGGCAACAGGAACACCCTCTTCCCAGTCAAGGGTGATTTCGGTTTCCTTGTCCGGTGCCTTCTCCGGTGTCACGGAGAGCATCAGCATGTGATCATAGTTCGGCTCCTGAGAAGGATCCTCCAGCTCCAGACCCTCATGAGAAATGTGCATGATGTTGCGGTCACGGCTGTAGGAATTGTCGTGGGAACCGAAAGCCAGGTTGATGCCCTTGGACTTGCAGTAGTTGATCTCATCGTCACGGGACTGCATGGTCCAGACATCCGTCATACGCCAGGGAGCGATGATGTCAAGATCCGGAGCCAGTGCCTTGATGGACAGCTCGAAACGGATCTGATCGTTGCCCTTTCCGGTAGCGCCGTGGCAGATGGCCTTCGCACCCTCTTTCCGGGCAATGTCTACGAGGCGCTTAGCAATGGCCGGACGCGCCATGGATGTTCCCAGAAGGTACTTATTCTCATAGGTGGCATTAGCCTGGATGCAAGGCAGCAGGTAGTTGTCACAGAAATCGTCAGTAACGTCCTCAATGTAGAGCTTGCTGGCGCCGGAAAGCTGTGCGCGCTCTGCCAGACCGTCCAGCTCGTTGCCCTGTCCTACGTCTACGCAGCAGCAGATAACCTCATAGCCGAAATTTTCCTTCAGCCAGGGAATGATAGCGGTGGTGTCCAGTCCGCCGGAATATGCCAGTACGACCTTCTCACCCTGTGTATTGTTCTTCGGTGCCAGATTACTCATAATTATCTCCTTTATATTCGATCTTTTTGATCTGAATTTATAACAGCTTATCTCTTTACCTGCGCTATCCTACACCCGTCCTCGGGAAAACGCAAGAGTTTTTGCATAAAAATTCAGATTTTTTGCATTGTTTTGGTTTTTGTCACTCAATTGCATGTATATTTATACGCACTTTTAATGAATACTCGCGTAAATATTCATGCCTAATCCACTGGGCGCAGCAAAACCTTCTTATTCTTACAACCACGTCGGCAGCTGCTCGAGTCCCGTGGTCTCATCCAGGCCGAACATCAGATTCATGTTCTGGATGGCCTGTCCGGCGGCACCCTTCACCATATTGTCCATGGCGCCCATCATCACGACGCGGCCGGTACGGGGGTCAGCCTTGGCGGCCACATCCACAAAGTTGGAGCAGCGCACGAAGCGGGTCTCCGGGAAGGAGGGCAGCTTCCGTACACGAACGAAATACTCGTCATTATAGTACTTCTCATAAACTGTCTGCAGCTCTGCATCGCTGAGCTTCTCCTTGAGATCCGCTGTAGCCGTCACCAGAATGCCGCGCTCCATGGGCATAAGGTGCGGTGTAAAGTTGATGAGCACCGGCATACCGCAAACCTCACTGAGCTGCTGCTCGATCTCCGGTGTATGACGATGTCCCGTGACGCCGTAGGCCTTGACACTCTCGTTCACTTCGCAGAAGAGGTTGGCAAGCTTCTCACCGCGGCCTGCACCGCTGGTGCCGGAAAGCGCATTGATGACAATACTGTTGGGATCAATGAGCCCCTCCTTTGCCAGCGGATAGATGCTCAGGAAGGATACAGTGGGGAAGCAGCCCGGGTTCGCAATAAGCCGTGCATCCGCAATCTTCTCGCGATTCAGCTCAGGAAGACCGTAAACGGCTTCCTTCAGGAGCTCAGGAGACTTATGCTCGATCTTGTACCACTTCTCATAGGTGGCCACATCCTTGATGCGGTAGTCTGCGGACAGATCGATAAACTTGCACTTCTCCAGATATTCCGGCTTCAGCAGGCCGCCGAGGTAGCCCTGCGGTGTGGCAGTGAAGATCACGTCGCAGTCCTCTGCCGCCTTCGCGATATCCGGATCCTCGCACTTCTCCTCGATCAGCTCGTGAAATGCCGGGAATGAAGCAGTATAGTCCTGTCCCTGATAGCTGCGGGAGCCGTAATGCAGGATTTCCACATCCTCCCGCTGCAAAAGAAGACGTACCAGTTCGCCTCCTGCATAGCCCGTTGAACCTACAATTCCTACCTTAATCATCGCTTTTCTCCTTCCTAAAAACTAATATGACGAAGCCGAAGTTCACTATCTCTCACACGGCTCTCGTCGCCGTTGGGATCAGTCCTCAGCAGCGACTGCTCCAGGGGCGCCCTTGGTCTTCCGATTCTTCACACAGGTTTCAAGGGAAATCGCACTATAGATGTCCTCGTCGATCTCCGGGCAGATTTTCTGATACTCGGAGAGGCTCAGGTCATCCAGCGCACATCCCTTCTGCTCGCAGAGCAGCACCAGCTCACCCACAATGCCGTGTGCTGTACGGAAAGGCACACCCTTCCGCACCAGATAATCTGCCACGTCGGTGGCATTGGTGAAGCCGTTCTTCGCACTGTCCTCCATTCTCTCCTTGTTCCACTTCATGGACTTCAGCATGCCGGTCATAAGCACCACCGAGTGACGGACAGTATCCATGGCATCATAGGCCATTTCCTTGTCCTCCTGCATGTCCTTATTGTAGGCCAGCGGCAGACCCTTCATGGTGGTGAGAAGACTCATCAGTGCCCCATATACACGGCCTGTCTTGCCGCGGATCAGCTCGGCGATGTCCGGATTCTTCTTCTGCGGCATGATGCTGGAGCCGGTGGAATAGGCATCAGAGATCGTCACGAAGCGATATTCATTGGTGTTCCAGATGATGATCTCCTCACTGAGCCTGGAAAGGTGCATCGCAATCGTCGCAAGGTCAAAGAGATACTCCAGCAGATAGTCGCGATCCGATACGGAATCCATAGAATTCTCTGTCGCCTTTCGGAAGCCCAGCTCCTTCGCCGTGTAGTCACGATCCAGCGGATAGGTGGTTCCCGCAAAGGCGCCAGCTCCCAGCGGACACTCATTGAGGCGGTCCCTGGTATCCTGAAGACGCGACAGATCCCGGCGGAACATCTCCCGGTATGCACCCATATGATGCGCCAGCGTAGTGGGCTGTGCCTTCTGAAGATGCGTAAAGCCCGGCATATAGGTTTCCTTGTTTTCCCGGATGATAATGCTCAGCTCGTCCTCAAGATCAGAAAGATGACCCATCATGGCATCGATCTCGTCTCTTGTGTAAAGCTTCATATCCAATGCCACCTGGTCATTTCTGGATCGTCCCGTATGAAGCCGCTTGCCCGGCTCACCGATCCGCTCCGTGAGCTCCGCCTCCACAAAGCTGTGGATATCCTCGGCGTCTCCCTCGATCTTCAGCTTTCTGTCCTCAATATCTGCAAGAATGCCCTCGAGGCCCGTCACAATGGCCTGTGCATCCTCTGCCGGAATGATGCCCTGCTTTCCGAGCATCCGGGCATGAACGATGGACCCCCGAATATCCTGCTTGTACATCCGCTTGTCAAAGCTGAGAGACTCGTTGAAGGCCTCCACCAGCTTGTCTGTTTCTCCTGTAAATCTGCCGCCCCAAAGCTTCATTTCTTCTCCTCCTCTTCCAGATCAATCAGATCCAGCTCTTCTGCATCACTTTCCTTCACTGCGGGTTCCGTTATTGCTTCCTGCGCTGCGGTTTCGTCTGCAGTCTCGGCTTCCGTCTCATTTTCCGACAGGGAAATGCCGGTCACCGCCCCCGTTTCCTGTAGAAGTAGTGTTTCCTTAACCGCCTCTCGAGGTCTGAGCTGCAGCACCTCTGCTTCCTTTGTTCCTTCTGGCTGCCGTTTTCCCCGCATCTGTTTGGCCCGCGACTTTCCGATGTTCGGAAGCTCCGGCTCCGGTCCCAGCAAGGGACCGCCGTTTCCGTAGGCGGCATCCAGCGGCGGCAAAAATTCCGTTTTTCCTTCTGCCTCTGCCGCAGACTGCCGTTCTTCCCGCGCTTTTCTTCCTGCCGAGCGCTTCATCCGCTTCTTTTTGCTTTCCTTTCGGCTCCAGAGGAACAAGAAAATGAAGAGCAGCAGACTCACACCGGAAATAGCCATACCCGCCTTCAGTCCCTTCGGGAAGAAGGAAAGACGGATGCTGTGCTCTCCGGCGGTCAATGAAATGCCCAGGAAGGTATCCTTGACCTTCTCCGGCTTCACCGCACTGCCGTCCACATATACCGTCCAGCCCTCGTCATAGGGAATGCTGGTCATGAGGATGCCGTCCTCCTCCGCCTGCACTGTGCCTTCCACCTCTGTGTCTGTCCACTTCGTCAGCGTCAGTCCGGACTCGGAAAGCACGTTATAAACCTCGGACAGGGCCTCATAGTCGAAGCGATAGACATCGCAGTCTATCTTCTGCCCGCTGGTTTCAGAGCTGAGCTTCACGGTCTCTCCGGCCTCCAGCCAGCCCAGCTCCAGGAAATAGCCGCGATCCACATTATCGAAGCTCTTCTCCATGCTGTCACTGCTGGCCTTGACCTCCTTGACCTTTTTGTTGTTCACATAAACATAATAGTCACCGGCGGTTTCCACGGTAAAACTGTAGTCGCTGTCAGAAAAGTCTCCCAGCACTGTTTCCAGCACAGGTGAAGTACCCAGGCTTTCACAGAGGGAATTCTGCACCAGCGCCGGCGTCCCGGCTTTCGTGTCGAAGGCATTTAACTCTTCCTCTGTCAGAAGATAGCCCAGCGGCAGCGAATAATCCGTTCCGTACAGATAGGTTTCTCCTTGCATATCCACATAATACTGCCCCCGCGCCTCGGCTGCGGTCGGCTCCTGGGAATACAGGCTGTACTTCACAGAGAGAAGCATGTTCACCAGCGGTGTAGAGCCGTTGATGGAATAGGCGTTTGTAGAGGCCTCACAGCCCAGAAGCTCAAACAACTCAGAGCAGGACTTATAGGCCATGGATGAGAAAATGGAGACACTGGGGAAGTGCATGAACGCGCCGTCGTTCTTCGTCTTCCGACTCATCTTCTCGAAGCGGTAGAAGCTCTGATCCTCCTGCTGTACCCGGGAAACAAGGGCCTCCACGTCTGCATTGTCCTCCGTATAGCTGTCCCGGGAGGTCACGGTAACGGAGGTCACCGCCATGTTCACGAGGCTCTCGATGGATACCGTAAAGAGCAGAGCAAAAAGCAGGACATTGTAGCCCCAGCGCCGGTGCTGCTCCATATAGAAGAAAAGGCCGTACAGCAGCACCAGTCCCAGACTCACGTAGAAGGTGTACCACTCAAAGGCATCGTCGGTAATCAGCTTCTGACACAGCAGGATGAACAGACACCCGAGTCCCAGCGCCATGCCCAGCTGCTGCCCGGATACGGCTTTTCTGTGCAGGTAAGCCTCGTAGCACATAGCCAGCAGCAGGAAAACATAGATGAAGCCCTGCCGGCAGGGAAGGCTGTTGGGATAATGGAAGCCATGCCAGATGAAGTTCAGCACATTCAGGGAGAAGCTCAGGTAAAAGAGAATCAGCAGCGCGCCGTACACCGCCTTCCGCCGGAGCGGAATCTCCCGGTTCATAAAATAAAGCGGCAGCATCAGGAATACCATGGCGCCGCAGTAAATGTTGGGCCAGTGATCCAGTCCCTGCTCCGTCTCCACCAGAGGCATCTGACGGGCCATCATATCCACGATCGTGAAATACTGCTTTACGGTGTCCGGGAAGCTGGAATTGGCTGAGGCGGTTCCCTGAAGGGCGCATAGCTCCGGCAGCAGCAGAATCGCCGCAAGGCCTCCCGCAAGGAGGGAGCAAAGACCGAAGCGCAGGCAGGACCGTCCTCTCTCCTTCCAGCTCATGGTCTGCAGCACTTGCTGGCAGAGGAACCAGATCACCATAAAGAGGCAGATCATGATGGAAATGTAGTAGTTGGACAGAATACAGAGTCCCAGGGTGAGCACATACATAACGGGGCTCTCCCCCTTTACGAGACGCTCCAGTCCCAGCATCACCAGCGGGAACAGGAGGATGCAGTCCAGCCACATCAGGTTCCAGGAATAGGCTGCCACATAGCCGCTCATGGCATAAAGCACGCCGAAGATGGCACAGCCTACATTTAACTTACGGTAATGTCTTCGGAAATAGATGGCACTGGTGAGGCCGGACAGACCGATCTTCAGAACGATCATGTAGGTCATAAATTCGATGACCAGCGTCTTCGGCAGCAATACCACCAGGAAATTCAGCGGGCTCGCCAGATAGTAGGCATAGAGAGCGGTAAAATTGATGCCAAGACCCACATCCCAGGAATAAAGCAATGATCCGCCGTTCTTCAGCTTATACTGAAGCTCAGAAAAAAACGGAGCATACTGATGATACATATCCGTGCGGAGAAACGTACCGCCCCCGCAGGGATAGATGTTCTTCGCATAAAAAATCACCAGCATGGACATAACCGGTATCAGAAAAGCCAGAAGATAGGCATCCTCCGGCCGCAGCAGCTTCTTATTCACCCTTGACCTCCTATTTTGTCTGTGTCAGCAGTCTGGCCCTTGTCCCGGAAAATCCAGAGCTTGCTGGCCAGATAATTGAATACCAGATTAAATACAGTGGACGAGAGCCACCCCAATGTATGGGAGAAATGCATGAGATCCACCATTACCACCATAATCAGAAAGGTAATGAAGCCGGAAACCACCCGGGCAAGAAAAAAGCCGGCAAATTCCTGCAGGAGATAGCCGGGCCGCATATTGTGGTTTCGAAAGACCCAGAGCTTATTGCTCCAATAAGCGAAAAGCACGGCCACGAAAAATGCCAGTCCATAGGCAAGCTTATAGCTCACGGTCTCCGGAATGCCCTTTCCGGAGAATCCTCTGTCCGCCAGTGCAAAGACAATGTAGTTCACAGCGGTGGTCATGGCCCCCACCAGGATATACAGCACCGCTTCACTCTTAAGCAGTGCTAGTATTCGCTTATTCATAAGTCAGATTCCTTCTTCTTTACTATAAAATCAGGCTGTCGCTAGGCCCGTTTGACGGACGCTAGTATACCATTGCCCTATAATCACACGCAAGTTTTTCTCTAAAAAGTGCTGGAATTTTTCTCAGAACAAAGATAAAATATGTATTGTACACGCGCCATAACAGCTTGTCAATAGGCGCGGTCCACATTGTGAATTTAATAAGAAGGGGGTAAAGAACATGTTTCAAATCGGAGATTATGTTGTCTATGGCTGCAAGGGAATCCACGAAATCACGGATATCACCACCTTGAACATGGAGGGGGTTGATCACGACAGGGAATACTACATCCTGAAGCCCTATGCTGCCGCTGCCGGTTCCGTTTATGCACCGGTGGACAGCACAAAGATCAATATGCGTCTGGTCATGTCAGAGGATGAGGTGGCCGCCTTTCTGGAGAACATCGCTTCTATCCTCCCCATTAGCCTCCGCTCACCTAAGCAGCAGGAGGAAGCCTTCAAGATCTGCGTAAAAAGCTGCGATCCCGATGAGCTGATGCGCGTCATCAAAACGCTCCGGATCAGAAAGCAGGAACGCGCCGAACGGGGCAAAAAGCTGACGCTTACAGACACCCACTACCTGGAGCAGGCAGAAAAAATCCTCTATGATGAGCTGTCTCTGGTACTGCAGCGCCCCGTCTC
>CAZJQX010000039.1:0-9638 GCA_964548305.1 uncultured Lachnospiraceae bacterium | reverse complement strand
TTACGCCCCGATGGGGTCCCCGCAAGCCTAGCTTGCGCTGACCCCCATCGGGGCTGTTTTTTGTCGCCGACTGCTACGCTTAGGCAGTCGGCGACTACTTATGGTACGGTTCGTTCGCATTGATGCGGAAGGAGCGGTAGATCTGCTCCAGCAGAATAACCCGCATAAGCTGATGCGGGAAGGTCATGCGGGAAAAGCTCAGCTGATAATCCGCGCGCTGCAGTACCGCCGGGGACAGCCCCAGCGAGCCGCCGATCACAAAGCTGATGTCACTGCTGCCGCTGAGCATGGTCTTCCCGAGCTTTTCCGCCAGCTCCGTGGAGGACAGCTCCTTTCCCTCAATTGCAAGCGCAATCACATAGGAGCGCTCCGGCAGCTTGGCGAGGATCCGCTGTCCCTCCACTTCCTTGATTTTCTCTTCTACCGACCGAGGCGCCCGGTCCGGTGTTTTTTCATCCTGTAATTCCAGAATTTCCAGTGTACAGTAAGAAGAGAGACGCTTCGCGTATTCCGCGATGGCGTCTCTCAAATATTTTTCCTTCACCTTTCCAACGGTGACCAGGCGAAGCTTCATAAATTAAACTCTCCCATTGCTGTAGCTCGGAATGCTGTCGTAGGGGGCATTGGAGCAATAGCCGTTGCCGTCGAAGCTCCGGCTGCTGCCGTCAATGGTATAGGATTTGTAATACTCTCCCTCACCGCAGTACATGCCGTTGGGACGGCCGTTCTCTGCCGCACCGAAATAGAATGTATGATTTGTGCCGTGGGGATCCGGGATGGAAGCCCAGCCCGTCAGAACCACGCCGGCACTCGTATTGCTGCGGTCCTTGCTGTCATACTGTGCAAAATACCACATGCCTTCATCCTCGAACCAGCCCTCTTCCATCTCGCCGTCAGCGTTGAAATGATAGAAGCGGCCGCCGATCTGCACCCACTGCTTCGCCGCATACTGCCACTGCATGGCCTTCTGGTTGAGATAAAGCAGCTTCCAGTGCAGACCGTCATTTTCCCACTGATAGGCTGCGGAAGCGCCGGAACGAACAGCCTCGACCTCTGCCGCAGTGGCCGTATGCTCTGCCGCGGAAGCCGTGAACGGTAGCCCCGCGAACATCGTAAGCCCTGCCAGCATTGCAGCCAAACTCTTCTTCCAAACCTTCATTCCGCACCTCCTGTATTGCACTTATGAAAGACTCTTCAGTCTCTCCTCTACCTGTGTCAGCATCTGCTGATACTTCTGAAGCTTCTCCCGCTCCTCGGCCACCTTGGCCTCCGGTGCCTTGCTGAGGAAACGCTCGTTGCTCAGCATGCCGGTAGAACGCTGGATCTCAGCTGTCAGCTTCTTCTGCTCCTTTGCCAGTCTCTCCTTCTCCTTCGCGATATCCACGAGATCCGAGAAGGGCATGTAAATGTTGGCATCCGGAATCACAACAGAAACCGCATCATCTGCGATTCCGCTCTTGTCTCCCTGAATTATAACATCAGAAGCATAAGCAAGGGTAGCAAAGAAAACCTTACTATGGGCGAAAGTTTTTCTTACGCGCTCAGACGCAGTCACGATGAAGACATTGGCCTTCCGGGACGGTGCCACGTTCATCTCTGTGCGGATGGCACGAATGGAACGAACGGCTTCCTTCAGGGTCTCTACCTCTGCCTCATCCTCTGCGAAGTCGAAGCAGGTCTCTCTCTCTGGCCAGGACTCGCGCATCAGCGGTGTCTCCGGATTCTCCAGGGTGTCGTAGATCTCCTCCGTGATGAACGGGCAGAAGGGATGCAGGAGCTTGAGAGAGCTGATCAGCACATGCTTCAGGGTCCAGAGGGCTGCCGCCTTGGTCTCATCGGTCTCGCTGTGGAGACGCGGCTTCACCATCTCGATATACCAGTCGCAGAACTCCTCCCAGATGAAGGACTGCACCTTATCCAGGGCGATGCCCAGATTGAAGGCCTCCATGTTCCGGGTCACATCCTCAATGACGCCGTTCAGCTTGGAGAGAATCCACTTGTCCGCGATGGTCAGGTTCTCCGGCATCTCCGTCGGAAGCTCTGCCTTGTCCAGATTCATCATGATGAAGCGGGAGGCATTCCATACCTTGTTCATGAAGTTCCGGCTGGCCTCCACTCTGGACCAGTAGAAACGCATGTCGTTGCCCGGTGCATTTCCGGTGAGGAGTGTCATACGGAGCGCATCTGCACCGTACTTGTCGATCACCTCCAGCGGGTCAATGCCGTTGCCCAGAGACTTACTCATCTTCCGTCCCTGATCGTCACGAACAAGACCATGAATCAGTACTTTTTTGAACGGGCACTTGCCTGTCTGCTCGATGCCGGAGAATACCATACGGATAACCCAGAAGAAGATAATGTCATAGCCGGTTACAAGGACATCTGTCGGATAGAAATACTTGTACTCCGGTGTCTCCTCCGGCCATCCCAGGGTCTCGAAGGGCCAGAGGGCACTGGAGAACCAGGTATCCAGTGTATCCGGATCCTGTGTCATATGGCCGCCGCACTTCGGGCACTTGCAGGGTGCTTCGGCAGAAACCACCATTTCACCGCAGTCGTCGCAGTAATAAGCCGGGATTCTGTGTCCCCACCAGAGCTGACGGGAGATACACCAGTCCTTGATGTTCTCAAGCCAGTGCAGATAAGTCTTGCCGTAGTTCTCCGGCACAAACTGCAGATCACCGTTCTCCAGCGCCTTGATTGCCGGCTTCGCCATCTCCTCCATTTTCACAAACCACTGGGGCTTGATCATCGGCTCAACGGTGGTGCCGCAGCGGTCATGCGTACCGACATTGTGCTTGGTGGGAACCACCTTCACCAGAAGGCCTGCTGCCTCCAGATCGGCCACCATTGCCTTCCGGGCCTCATAGCGGTCCATGCCGTCGTACTTGGAGCCGGGGCAGTTGATGGTGGCATCATCGTTCAGAATGGTGAGCTCCGGCAGATTATGACGCTTTCCCACCTCGAAATCGTTGGGGTCATGAGCCGGAGTGATCTTCACGGCACCGGTACCGAACTCCATGTCGGCATGCTCATCCGCCACAATTGGAATCAGCCGGTCGGTAAGCGGCAGCTCCACCATCTTGCCGATGAGATCCTGATAGCGGGGATCCTCACCGTTTACTGCCACTGCGGAGTCACCCAGCAGGGTTTCCGGACGTGTCGTCGCAATCTCGATATAGCGGCCTTCCTCGCCGTGAATGGGATACTTGATGTGCCAGAAATGGCCGTCCTGCTCCTCATGCAGCACCTCTGCATCAGAAAGAGAGGTATGGCAAACCGGACACCAGTTGATGATGCGGGAGCCCTTGTAGATATATCCCTTCTTGTACAGGTTAATGAAGGTGGTCTCCACAGCCTTGGAGCAGCCATCATCCATGGTGAAGCGGAGTCTGTCCCAGTCAGCGGAGGAACCGATCTTGTGCAGCTGTGTCACAATGCGGTTCTCGTACTCTTCCTTCCACTTCCAGGCCTCCTTCAGGAAGCCCTCACGGCCCAGGTCATGCTTGTCAATGCCCTGCTCCTTCAGCTTATTCGTGACCTTCACCTCTGTGGCAATGGCGGCATGATCGCAGCCCGGCTGCCACAGAGCCTCGTAGCCCTGCATTCTACGCCAGCGGATCAGGGAATCCTGCAGCGTGTTGTCCAATGCATGTCCCATGTGCAGCTGTCCGGTAACATTGGGCGGCGGCATCATAATGGTAAACGGTTTCTTATTGGCATTTACCTCGGCATGAAAATAGTTTCCCTTCATCCACATTTCGTAAATGCGGTCCTCAACCTCCTCAGGATTGTACTGCTTCGCAAGTTCCTTCATCATTTCTCCTTATTCCTGTCTCATTGATCCTTACAGCATGGCCCGATAGGCCTTTTTCCAGACGCGAATCTGCTCCTGCGCCGCTGTCCGGAAATGCTTTCCGCCTTCTTCGTACATCTTTCGTATCTTCTCGGCACCGGGAGAGTCTGCGCTCTCCTGACGGGCGCTGTCAAAGTCCTGCGTCCATTCCGCCTGCTCCTCTTCGGGCACCTCATCCTTATATTTGGAGAATGTGTCCACCGAAGGCTCCAGCCGGAACAGATAATACAGTTTCCGCAGGGGCTCCCGGGTATGGGTTTCCGTATACACCTCTTCATAGGCGGCAGCCGCCTTTCGGAACTGCATCACCGTCACATAGGCATCTCCCAGCTTCAGCAGCACCGCAGCATTCTTCTTTGCAGTAACCGACTCCCGGTAGGCTGCCACAGCCCTGCCGTAGCGCTTCAGCCGGAACAGGGTATCGCCCAGACGCTCTGCAAGGCGGGCGCTGTCCAGATCCCGCAGCCGCTTCAGCTCTGCACTGTAGTGGCTGAGCTCCCGCTCCGTATAGTAATTGCCGTCCCGCTGGATCCGCAGCATCAGCGTCTCCAGATCGGCGCCGGCATGCTGAAGCTGACTGAGTCGTTCAGCAAGCTGCGGCATTTCCAGCTCCTCCCGGAGCCACTGCAGCAGCTTCTGGTCCACGAAATCCTCCGGCACCAGCACCGGATAGTGATAGAGCACGTAGCAAAGCTCCTGCAGGGACCAGAGACGCAGATCCAGCTTTTCATAATAGAAGGGCTTTTCCGCTCTTTTTGAACACAATAACAATGCCATGCTTAACTCTTTCCTCCTGCAGCCTCCCGAAGATCCAGCTCCTCAGTAACCATTGCATCCGTCTTCGGGAAAAGCTCTCCGAAGCCCTCATCCCTGACGGTCACCTGCAGCTTTTCCTGCTCCAGAAAGGCCGTTTCAATGCGGATACGCGTACAGCGGTTCTCCCGCTCCGGGAATCCCTCCAGGAGCATCCTGAACTGCAGCGGCTTCTTCTGCCCTGTCAGCGCCGTCACCTGAAAATCCACATAATTCTGATCGTCCAGAATCAGTTCTTCTGCACTTTCCTTTCCGATCCATTCCTCGCCGGCCTTCGCCAGCAGAATCCGCTCCTCATGCTCGTTTTTCCGAGCCTCAACACTGACATCGCAAAGAACCCGGGTATCACAAAGGATAGTATACTCCTCCGGCTCCTGCTCCGCGATTGCCTGTGCCCGCAGCGCTGCACCGATCGCAATCAGCCGCGGCTCAATGCAGACACGGCGGCGCTGACAGATATTGTGCATAAAATCAGGTGCGAACTCCGTGCTTTCGAAGCCCTTGCCGCTGAGAATCACGGCACTGTAGGCCTTGCCCTCCAGATTCCGATCTGCCAGTGAGGTCAGAATCCGGTCTGCAATCTTCTCCCCGGCGGGACTGTTGAGGATATCCAGATTAAAGGCCTCCTCCTGGGCCTCTGCCGCCGCCCGCACATAGCGCTGACTGCCTCGGGAAACCACCAGCTCATAATAGGAAAGACTCTGATTTCCCAGCTCGAACATGCCCACGGTCCGGTTGTAGATATTCCGGTCCTGATGCAGGACGAAATGCACGAAGCTTTCCGTATGGCTGATGACATACACCTCCGGGATACCCAGATTCTGCAGCACTCTCTTCAGGCACTGCAGCAGCTTCGGCTCCGGCTTCCGCACCGACAGCACCAGCGTGGTGATCTCGGCAATTGCCGGTATTTCCCTTGCCTCTGCTTCTTCATCCTCTTGCGCCTCTGCTTCTGCCAGAGCCGCCAGCTGCCGCTGCAAAAGCTCCCGGAAGAAATATCCCAGCAGTTCCTCTGCACTGTAGCACCTGCCGTCAATGGTGGCGGTGCCGTCCTTCCTCAGCAGGGAGACCAGCTTGTCCACAAGACTGCCCTTACCCTTCAATGCAGTCTGATAGGCCTCTTCTCCCACCAGCCAGCTGTCTCTGCCCTTTTCCTTGCAGACAGCGGTGGGGACAGAGTCCTGCTGACTGTCGCCGTTCACGGCAATGTCAGTCAGCTCGTCATTTAATGCGATTCCGATGTAAAGACTCACTTGGACTGCTCTCCCTTCCTGTTTCTGTCTGTACCGGCAAAGAGAATGCCGATAACCGCTTCATTTTCCGCATAGCGCAACATCAGATCCCGCAGCGTCTCATCCTTGCCCTTTTCGGAAACAGACGACATTTCATTCAGCATATCGTAGGTGTCCCCATGGTTCTTCCGCGGCGCACCTGCCTCCACGCAGCCCTTCAGTACGGGCTTTTCCGGATCCATAGGCCGGATCTGAAAATCCGCCCGTTCTCCGGTGAAGAGAGTCAGCGGCGCCACAAAGATGTTCTGATAAACCCGACTGATCTCCTCTGCATGGTATGCACTTTCATCCGGCAATATCCGAACATAGAGAGTGGGCTTGTCCTCCCGGTCCCCATGGTATTCGATATAGGTCTTGTCGGTAATGTAATCCGGCAGACTGATAAAGCGCTGCAGCTTCTTGGTGTAGGCAAAAATCAGCTTCTTCTTGAGAAGCACCTGCATCATGGCATCCAGCTCTTCGGTTTCCTCCACCGACAGCTCCCGAAGAATGGACATATACTTAGTGAGGGCGAGCAGATAGATCAGGGGCAGACGCTCCTTATTTTTCTCGCTGTGCACCAATGTATACAGATCCCGGAAGAAGCTGTCTCGGACAGAAAGCTGCTGCAGGAAATAATCCTGCGCCCGGATGGTCATGTAGGCCCGGATCAGCATGAAATCATGGCCGTCATGGAGGAGGTAAATGTCATAGACCTCATCCAGTCCCCGTGTCTCCCGGGTGAAAAGCATCTGCGCCATGAGGCGCTCCGCCATGCTGAGGATGTCCTGATCCAGAATGTAATCATCCCGTCTTCTGGCTTCCTCCGCCTCGGCCTTCTCCCGGATTTCCGTCAGGGCAGCATATGCCAATGTCTCCCTGTCCTCATCCTCCGGCTGAGATCCGCTGTTAATCGCCATCCCCGGATTGTCCCATAAGGAACTGGTGCTCTGCGCTGCCTCGGACAGACTCTCGTTCTCCGATACGGTCTCCCGTTTCCAGTTCAGGATCCGCTCCAGCGCCCGCTGCGTATTGGAAATGCGGCTGCTTTCCTCCCGCAGCTGCTGCCGTACAGCGGCAGAGCGAGCACGTCTCACTTCCGCTTCCTCCTGAATGGAACGCTCCTTGGCCTCCATTTCCGCCTCGACCGCCTCACGGCGCTGCGCAGCCTCCATGGCCTGCTGCCGCTGAAGCTTCATGGCCCGCTCCAGAATATCCTGCATATCCAGCGACATGCCGCTGAAGCTCCGGAGAAGATAGGAAAGAATTCTGCCGTTCTCCGTTCCCTCCTGGAAAGCCCGGAAGGCCAGCAGCACCAGCTTCTCCGGCTGCTGCTCCGGCGCACGGCCGATCATATAAACCAGCAGTTGCTCTAGGCTCTCCCGCTCAAGGGTCTGCACACCGTAGCGGAGGATAATGTCGTAAGCCTCTGCATACTCACCGAAGGCAATCATAGTCTCAGCCAGAATCCCCCGGTTTTTCTCATCCAGCTTTCTCGCACGAATGGAGCGAAGATAGGAAATTTCTCCCACAAAGGGATGCCGGCTGTCCTCTGCCCGGTGCTTCGCATAATAAGCCAGAATCGCGTTGTTGAGCTCTGCTCTGTAGGCTCTGGAAAGGTCCAGGCTCGCAATGGCATCCTCCGTCTTCTCCAGCTCATCCTGACTTCGGATACCGCGCTGTGCGCATTCCGCAGCATGACGGAGCTTCAGCATGGGCTGCTCCGGCGCCATCTCAAAGCAGCGCTGCTCCAACGCCGGCTTCTCCAGCACCCGGGTACAGCGATACTCGGCTTCTGTGCTCTCATTGCCCGATGCATCCCGGAAGGAAAGAACAAAGCCGGGCATGTACAGAGGCACATAGGCTGCGCCGTTCTGAAGCGGATACCGGGTATCCCGCTTAAAGCAGTCGTAGTGCACCGTTACAGCGGTATAGCTGTCACTGCACTGAATCCTGTAAGTATTCAGTACCGCCGGAAAAACCTCTGCGATCCGCCGGTCAATCATCTCGGGATAAATCATCCGGTCATAGATCAGTGCCAGACAGTCATCGATGTGTCCCTGCAGCAGCTCCTGCACTGCATATTCCTGGATGCGCCGTTCGAAGGCCAGGTAAATGTCGTCATCCGTCCCAAAGTTTTTAAGCACATTGAAGTAGAGCGTCTCTCTGAGAGCCGGTTCCGTATCCTGTGCATAAGCAAAATACAGATATACCTCTCTCGGAAGGCGCTCCCCATAAGCTGCGGGCAAAGCCTCCAGCAGTGCTTCATAAAGGCGGTTCAGCCTGGAGCCGCAGCGCACTGCCTGAAGGTACACCAGGTAAGCATCCGGATTTTTTTCGCCGCTTTTCAAAAGCCCTGCCGCAAGCTTCTCCACCTGTACGGGATCCGTCAGGATATCCTCCAGATTCGGAAGTCCCTGCTCTGCCGCTTCTGCCTCTGCTGCAGTTGCCGGCACTTCCGCCGACTTTGCTGTGCTCGCTGAAGCCGGAGCCGCCGACATTTCCCTCTTATCGGTTGCTGTATTCTTTTTTGTTTTCGACTCTGTATCTTCCTGCTCCGGCCGCTCCGCCACCGTAAAGCGGAAGGGGATTTTCTGTTCCCCGGCATTGGATACCAGATCCAGATTGCCGGAAATCACGTCTCCGTCGCCCGCCTCGCGGCTGTCGACCTCGAAGCCCAGCTTGGTGCGCATACCGCCGAAGGCCTCCTTCAGAATCCGAACCTTCGGATGACTGGAATAGGCAAGTCCCTTCAGCTGCACCCCGTTTTCGGAAACCAGCAGAAGCTCAAACTGTCTACGTTCTCCTGCCGCGAGTTCGCCTGCGAAGGAAGAATTGGAAAGCCGGAGCCTGGGAATCTCAAGGTCCACGAGTCCCCGGGCCAGCTTGTTGATTTTTTCTCTCATAATTTATTTCACTCCGTAATGTACTATTTTAGCACAGTCAAATCTGAAGATAAAGAGGCAAGTGGCTGAGTCGTCCGGCACCGCTCCGAAGTTTGTCTTACGCAAATCCCGGGACTCTTGCATCGCTCTTGTATATCTGATAGAGTTATGGATAATTATTCGGCAATTCAGCAGTACAAAGGATGCATTGCCAGAGAAGAGGTTAATCATGATTACCGAACCGCTCACCCTGTATAAGCTTATGATCCTGTATCTTTTAAAATCCGTGAACTACCCGCTGACCAACAATCAGCTCAGCGGATTTTTTCTGGATTATGAATATACAACATATTTCACCCTTCAGCAATGCATATCTCAGCTGGTGGAAGCGAAGCTCATCGAGGCTCACAGCACCAAAAATGCCACCCGCTACGAAATCACCCAGGAGGGAATCGATACCCTGAGCTTCTTCCAGTCCAACATCACCAGCGGTGCCGTGGAGGACATGGACAAGTTCCTCCGGGCCAATAAAATACGGCTCAGGACAGAGAGCTCCAACTATACAGACTACTACGAAACCGAGGACGGCAGCTTCCTGGTGCACGCAGAGGTTCGTGAGGAGCGGGAGCTGCTCTACAGTCTGGAGCTGTCCGTACCGGACCGGGAATCCGCAGAACTCATGTGCCGCAACTGGACAGAGAAAAATTCCGAGATTTACGGATTGATCATAAAGAAGCTGCTCGGATAAGTAATACGCCCACAAAAAGAAGGAAGTACAGTACAAAACCGTACTTCCTTCTTTTTTATCTGATC
>CAZJQX010000038.1:18044-20057 GCA_964548305.1 uncultured Lachnospiraceae bacterium | reverse complement strand
ATCATCATATCATAAGAGGCAAAAGTCTCATAGACTACTTATTCAGATAAGGTTTGCCGCATCAAGCCTCACGCTGATAGATCCGACACCGGAGTATTACCAAGCAAAGGCCAGGCGAGCAGTGCAGACGGGGACGTGCCTTTCCAGCCCGTCCCCGTCTGCCCCTCGCATGCTCATTTATCCGCCTTGTGTCACTCCAATATCTTTCCATCGACGGAAATGGTGACTACCTGCCAGGGGAGGAACTTCCCGCTGTTCCGGAGAGCATTCTCCGCAGCGTACTGCAAGCCGCCGCAGCAGGGCACCTCCATGCGGACAATGGTAACACTCTTGATATCGTTCTCACTGATGATCTCGGTGAGCTTATCGGTATAGTCGATATCATCGAGCTTCGGACAGCCGATAATTGTGATTTTTCCCTTCATAAACTCCTCATGCATATTTGCATAGGCATAGGCGGTACAGTCCGCCGCAATGAGGAGCTTCGCACCGTCGAAGAAGGGCGCCTGGGTGGGCAGAAGCTTGATCTGGCAGGGCCATTGATTGAGCCGCGACACCGGCTTACCCATTGCTGCCGGTGCAGCCGGAGCTGCAGGCTCCGCCGACATTTCCTCCTCATGCTTCATCTGGCGAAGCCGAGAACCGGGGCAGCCGCCCTCATGCAAATGCTGTACAGCCGCCCGAAGCTGCATTTCCCTTTCCTCGTCTGCTGCCATCCTGTTTTCATTGCCGCTCATGGTTCTCTCCTTTTTCTTCTCCTGTGCCGCCTTCACTGCTGACTCGTCATAGGCCGGTGCTTCTCTCTCCTCGAAGCTGATGGCCCCGGCGGGGCAGTTGGGCAGGCAGTCGCCGAAGCCGTCGCAGAAATGCTCCCGCACCAGCTTTGCCTTTCCGTCGATAATGTCAATGGCGCCCTCGTGACAGGCCGTTGCGCAGAGGCCGCAGCCATTGCACTTCTCCTCGTCGATATGAATAATCTTCCTAATCATTGGTACCTCCTCCTGTTCTGTTTCCTCAACTCCAGCTGATTATACCAGATTTCCGGCGGATTATATGTGATCATAAGCACAAAACAATCTGGCGTACTGTTGAAAACGTGCTAAACTAATATGCGTTCGCTCCATTGCCCATCACCGGGCGGTGCCGCGATAAACATAATCCTCCGAGGGAGACATCATGCAGAAATATTTTGATATTAATGAAGGCGGCTTCAGCATTCGCTGCAAGCTCTACTATGAAAAGGATATCCATAAGCTGCCGAATATCGTCATCGCGACCTACGGCTTCGGCGGCAATAAGGACAATAAGGCGGTGGAAAAGTTCGCCGAGCGGCTCACCACAAAGTATCATGGCTACGGTGTGCTCTGCTTCGACTGGCCCTGCCACGGAAAGGACGCGAGAAACAAGCTGCATCTTTCGGAATGCTGCAGCTATCTGGATCTGGTCATCCGCTATGCGCGGGAGCAGCTGCATGCTGAAAAGCTCTATAATTATGCCGCAAGCCTCGGTGCCTATATCACCCTGCGGTACCTCACAGAGCACGTCAGCAATCCATTCCAGCGGATTGCCTTCCGGTGCCCGGCGCTTCGGCTCTATGATTCCATGACTTCAAATGTCACAGAGGACGAATGGGACAAGCTGCGGAAGGGCAAAGAGATTCTCCGGGGATATGATCGAAAAATTTCGCTGAACCAGGAATTCTTCGATGACCTGAAATCCCACGATGTAAGCCAAAATGATTATCTATCCTATGCGGATAGCATCCTCATGCTGCACGGCACCAAGGACGAAATGGCGCCGATCGAGAACTCCAGGGAATTTTCAGACAACAACGTGATCGAGCTGATTGAGGTCGAAAACGCAGACCATCCCTTCAGCAATCCCGCCAGCATGGATTTTGCGATCCAGAAGATTATCGCTTTTTTCGCGCCGGAGGCATAACGCACGCCTTCAGACAGCGCCTTTTTCACACCAAAAACGGCAGCCCGCATTTGCATCGGACTGCCGTTTCAT
>CAZJQX010000038.1:0-17944 GCA_964548305.1 uncultured Lachnospiraceae bacterium | reverse complement strand
CCGCAGGCCTCTGCATATGCCTTCAGAGCCTCCTGCTGCTTCTTGTTCAGCTTCTCCGGCACGGTAACCACAATGGTCACAAAGTGATCGCCCTTGATGCTGGGGTTCTGGAGACTCGGTACGCCCTTGCCCCGCAGCCGCATCTTGGTGTCGGACTGAGTGCCCGGCTTAATGTTGAGCTCCACCGGTCCGTCCACGGTCTTAATGACGGTGGTGCCGCCCAGTGCCGCCCGAGCGAAGCTGATGGCCTCGGTGGAATAGATATTGGTGCCCTGGCGCTTAAAGAAGGGATGCTGAGACACAGTGATATCCACCAGAAGATCGCCTCGCGGACCGCCGTTGGTGCCGGGGTCGCCGCCATTTGCCCGACGGAGCGTCTGACCGTCATCGATACCGGCCGGAATGGTGATCTCCATGGTCTTCATGGTGGAAATGTAGCCCTCGCCGCGGCAGTCCGGACACTTCTCCTTGATGATCTTGCCGCTGCCGTGGCAGTCCGGACAGGAAACCACCTGCTGAACGGTGCCGAACATGCTCTGCTGGGTCATGACCACCTGGCCGCGGCCGCCGCACTTCGGACAGGTCTCCGGTGAAGTTCCCGGCTTAGCACCCGTGCCGCTGCACTTTGCGCATGTATCCTTGTAGCGGATCTTGATGTTCTTCTTCGTGCCCTTGATGGCCTCATCGAAGGTAATGCGGACGCTGGCCCGGATAGAGGCACCGCGCTGAGCCTGGTTGGCCCGCTGTCCGCCGAAGCCGTAGGAGGAGAAGCCGCCCCGGCTGCCGCCTCCAAAGCCGAAGAGATCGCCGAAGATGTCGCCGAAATCCATGTTGCTGAAATCGAAGCCGCCGAAACCTGAACTGCCACCTGCTGCAGAATTCGGATCAAATGCAGCATGCCCATAGGTATCATAGGCCTTTTTCTTCTCGGGGTCGGACAGAACAGCATAAGCCTCGGAGCATTCCCGGAATTTTTCCTCCGCTGTCTTGTCGCCCGGATTTGCATCCGGGTGATATTTCTTCGCCAGCTTTCGGTATGCCCGCTTGATGGTCGCATCGTCTGCGCTCTTGTCGACGCCGAGAACCTCGTAATAATCGCGTTTCTCTGCCATGTATTGGTTCCTCTTTGTATAATTACTGTCAAATTAGGTGTAAGCATCGAATAGGCAGCTGTCGTTCGACAGCTGCCAAATTCGCTCTGTGCTCTTTGAATTACACTTCCTTGAAGTCGCCGTCGACTACATTATCATCATTCTGAGCTGTGCCCGCATTCTGTGAAGCACCTGCATCGGCTGCTCCCTGCGCACCCTGGGCTGCGCCCTGTGCGGCCTGAGCCTGCTCATAAACCTTGGAGAACAGAGCCTGGGAGGACTTCATCAGAGTCTCCTGTGCGGCCTTGATCTTCTCAGCGCCGTCCTTGGTGATGCTCTCCAGCGGGTTTGCTGCCAGAACATCCTCGAGAGCCTTCAGATCTGCCTCAACCTGGGACTTGTCGCTGCCGGAAATCTTGTCGCCCACATCCTCCAGAGCCTTCTTGGTCTGGAATACGATGGAGTCAGCGCCGTTCCGGGTCTCGATGGCTTCCTTCTTCTCCTTGTCGGCTGCCTCGTACTGCTGTGCCTCCTGAACGGCCTTGTCGATGTCGGACTGGGACATGTTGGAGCCGGAGGTGATGGTGATGTGCTGCTCCTTGCCGGTTCCCTGATCCTTAGCGGATACGTTTACGATACCGTTGGCATCGATATCGAAGGTTACCTCGATCTTCGGAACACCGCGGCGTGCCGGCAGGATGCCGTCCAGTCTGAACTGACCGAGGGTCTTGTTGTCACGTGCGAACTCACGCTCGCCCTGTACGATATGAATATCTACGGCTGTCTGGTTGTCTTCAGCAGTAGAGAATACCTGAGAGGTTCTGGTCGGGATCGTTGTGTTTCTCTTGATCAGCGGAGTTGCCACGCCGCCCAGTGTCTCGATGGACAGTGTCAGCGGAGTAACATCCAGCAGGAGCACATCACCGGCACCGGCATCGCCTGCCAGCTTGCCGCCCTGTACGGCAGCACCGAGAGCCACGCACTCATCCGGGTTCAATGTCTTAGAAGGCTCCTTGCCTGTGAGCTGTCTTACCTTCTCCTGTGCCACCGGCATACGTGTGGAGCCGCCGACCAGAAGAACCTTGGAAAGCTCAGCCGCTGTGATGCCGGCATCGCGAAGTGCATTCTGTACGGGCACTGCGGTTCTCTCTGTCAGATCGGAGGTCAGCTCCTCGAACTTCGCTCTTGTGAGGTTCATATCCAGATGCTTCGGGCCCTCTGCGGTTGCGGTAATGAAGGGCAGGTTGATCTCTGTGGTTGTGGCAGTGGAAAGCTCCTTCTTTGCCTTCTCAGCAGCTTCCTTCAGTCTCTGAAGTGCCATCTTGTCCTGGGACAGATCCACATTCTCTGCCTTCTTGAACTCGTCTACCATCCACTGGGTAATGCGGTTGTCGTAGTCATCGCCGCCGAGACGGGTATCACCGTTGGTGGCCAGAACCTCGATGACGCCGTCACCGATCTCAATGACAGATACATCGAAGGTACCGCCGCCCAGATCATAAACCATGATCTTCTGCTCGGACTCATCGTCCAGACCGTAAGCCAGTGCTGCGGCTGTCGGCTCGTTGATGATACGCTTTACATCGAGACCTGCAATTCTGCCGGCGTCCTTTGTGGCCTGTCTCTGAGCATCGTTGAAGTATGCCGGAACCGTGATGACTGCCTCGCTTACCTTCTCACCGAGGTATGCCTCTGCATCTGCCTTCAGCTTCTGAAGGATCATTGCGGAGATCTCCTGCGGTGTGTAGCTCTTGCCGTCAACACTTACCTTGTAGTCGGAACCCATGTGTCTCTTGATGGAGGCAATGGTACGGTCTGCATTGGTCACAGCCTGACGCTTTGCGGGCTCACCGACAAGTCTCTCACCGTTCTTTGTGAAGGCCACTACGGAAGGGGTTGTTCTGAGACCCTCTGCATTGGCGATGACAGTGGGCTTGCCGCCCTCCATTACAGCTACACAGCTATTGGTTGTACCTAAGTCAATTCCTATAATCTTTCCCATAATCTTACTCTCCTTTTCTATTCCAAAACAATGCCTGTCTGTTCCTCTTTATTTCTTCACCTTCACCATGGAGTGCCGGATCACATTTCCGCGGAAGGTATAGCCCTTCTGCAGATCCTGGGTAATGATGTCCTCCTCGGCATCACTCTCCGTATCCGTCATCACCGCATTGTGCAGGTTCGGATCAAATTTCTGCCCCTCGGCTTCAATCGGCTTCACATCGAGATCCGCAAACATTTTCTGAATCTGCTTGTAAATGCCCATCACGCCCTTCGTGAAGGCATCCTCAATGTCTTCCTCCTGAACTGTACCGAGTGCACGCTCGAAGTTGTCATAAACGGGAAGCAGCTTCTCGATGACATCCTTCGATCCGAGCTCGAACATCTGGGATTTCTCCTTGTCTGTCCGCTTCCGGAAGTTGTCGAACTCCGCATAGAGCCTGGTGTATTTGTCCTTCCAGCCCGCTACCTCGTTCTCGTACTTTTCCTTCATGCTCCGCAGCTTGAGGTCCTCTGTCTCCTCGGCCTTGTCCGCATCTGCGGCGCCGCCGGCATTATCCTCTGCTGCCTCTGTATTTTCTGCAGCCGCTTCGGCCGCCTCTTCCTTCATCTCCGCTTCCGCGGTCTCCTCCTGGTTCTCAGAAGGCTTCTTCATCTCTTCTTCGTTCAAGTCCTCTGCTCCTCTCTATTCCTTAAATGCCTGATCCATCTCATTCATAAGCCGTGACAGGATGTCCAGCACCTTCTCGTAATCCATCCGCTTGGGACCGATGACGCCGATAGTGCCCTTCATGCCGCTGCCCAGCTCGTAATTCGCGGTCACCACCGAGCAGTCCGACATGTTCTGCAGCGGCGATTCCTCACCGATGTAGACCTGTATCTGCTTCTGTGAATTCTCCACATCCTGCACCAGATCAATGAGCTCGTCCTTCTGCTCAAGCGCCGAGATCAGTCTGGAGGCATTGTCCGTCTCCGTCAGCTCCGGGTATTTGAAAATGTTGGTGGCGCCGGAGGTGTAGATCTTCAGATCCCGCTTGGCATAATCCAGTGTGGTGATGATCGTCTCCATAATGGCGCGCAGCGTGTTCTTGTAGGCGGAGCGGGCATAGAGCTGTGCACAGCGTCCCTCGGTGATGTCCTCGGCATAGAGGCCGTCCAGCTCATCGTTGAGCAGGAGATTCAGGGACAATACGATGTTGAAATCCAGCTCCTCGCTGCCGTCCAGATGCACGGTGGCGGTTTTAACGATATTTCCCTCCATCATGATCACCAGAAGAAGCTTATTGACATCCACGATGGAGGTCTGCACAAACTTGATCCGGTTCCGGTGAATGGAAGGTCCCGAAACCACGGCTGCGTAGTTGGTGTCGGCCGCTACGGTTCTGGCCAGCTGCTTCAGCGTGGTCTCCAGCCGATCCACCCGCTCAAACATACTGGAGCGCACCGCCTCCAGCTCATCCCGGTGACTGGCCATCAGCTGATCCACATAGAAGCGATAGCCCTTGTCCGTGGGAATCCGCCCGGCTGAGGTATGGGGCTGTACAATGTAGCCCATCTCCTCCAGGTCGCTCATTTCGTTTCGGATGGTGGCGGAGCTCAGATTCAGTCCTGAGAACTTGCTGATGGTCCTGGAGCCCACGGGCTCGCTGGTCTCAAGATAGTTCTTGATAATGGTTGTCAATATCACAAGCTTTCGATTGTCCAGCTCCATCTCGGTCCGCCTCCTTGCTTTCTTAGGTTGTTAGCACTCAAAATATCGGAGTGCTAACATCTATTGGGTATCATACTCTCAAGGCATTTTACTGTCAAGGGTTTTTGCGTCAAAAAAAAGGAAGGCTTTGCTCTCGCAAAGCCTTCGATACGCTCGCCGCTAAGGCATCCACTGAGCCCGGAACGACTATCTCTGTAAGCCTGCTGCTGTAGGCTCAGTGGATTACCAGCAGCAGCTCCACCGCCATGCGGTCGGAGAGATTTCCGCTCTTGATGCCGGTGTCATAGTCGAGACAGCGGCGAATATAGGACTGCAGGCTTTCCCGCGTATAATGCTTCGCCTGCTCCAGCAGCTTTCCGGCGGCCCAGGGGCTGACGCCAATGTAGGCGGCGCTTTCCTGCCGGCTCACGCCGCGCTGCAGGCAGTCCTTGGCGAGGAGAAGCTGGTTAAAGTTCCGACGCATAAGGGCCAGCAGCTTCATGGGTGCCTCCTGCAGGAAGAGCAGGTCCCGGTAACAGGCCATGGCCTTCTCGGTGTTGCCGAGACTCAGCTCCGTGATCATTTCGAAAACCCGGTCCTCCACATTCTCGGTGCAGATGGCCTCGAGATCCTCGTCCTCAATGATCTCCCGGCTGCCGGTGTAGGCAATGAGCTTTTCCAGCTCGCTCAGAATATTGTCCATGCTGCTGCCGGTCATCCGGAGCAGCCGCTCCATGGTGGAGCCGCGAATCTTTTTTCCGGCCTTCATGAGGTACCGGGCAGCCCAAGCAGCGAGCTGCTTCTCGTCCTGCTCGCCGAGCTCACAGGCGAAGCCCTGCGTGCTCACCAGCTTGTAGAGCTTGTTTCGCTTGTCCACATCATTTTCAATGAACATGAGGTGACTGCTGGCCGGCATTTTCGGGAGATAGCTCAGAAGCCGCTCCGGCGGCGTCTTTTTGAAGAGACCGGTGCCGCTCAGGAGCACCAGACGATGCTCGGCGAAGAAGGGCATGGTCTCCAGCGCATCAATCAGGGTATCGACATCCGGCATTCCCTCAAAGAGCTGATAGTTCATGCCGTCCTCGCCGCCGATGGCCTGACGAAACATCTTCTTATAGGAAGTTTTCAGATATTCCTCACTGCCGTACAGAAGATACATGGGCCGATAGCTTCCGCTTTTCAGATCGTTGTTCAGCTCCAGATACCGGGTTTTTTCTTCTTTTTTTGCATTCACTGCCATGCTCAGCCCTTCATTCTGGCGTTCACCTGATCGAAATCCGCCGTCACATTGAGATTCGGTGCCGGTGTCATGAGACTCACCACGATATTCACAAGAATGGCCAGCAGGAAGGCCGGCAGGAGCTCATAGATGTCCCAGAAGCCGCCCATGGGCCGCACCAGATATTTCCATATGAAGACCATGGCACCGCCGGTCAGCATGCTGCAGATCGCGCCGTAGAAATTGGAGCGGCGGAAGAACAGCGCCATGAGCACCACGGGGCCGAAGGAGGCGCCGAAGCCCGCCCAGGCGAAGGACACGATCTGGAAGACGGAGCTGTCCGGGTTCCAGGCGATGAGCATGGCGATCACGGCAATGATCAGAAGGCTCGCTCTCGCGATATACATGGTTTTCTTCTCATCCAGCTCGATGCGGAAGACATTGTGGATAATGTCATTGGCGATAGATGAGGAGGAAGCCAGCAGCTGCGAGTCCGCGGTGGACATGGTGGATGCCAGAATGCCCGACAGCACGACGCCGGCAATCAGGGCCGGGAGCAGGCCGTAGGAGGCCAGGCTGTTGGCGATGAGCACGATGATGGTTTCCGACTGGGAGCCCGCCAGCGTCCCCAGATTTCCGGCATTGGTCATGCCGAGACCCACCATACCGATGAAGATGGCGACGCCCATGGAGATCACCACCCAGACCGAAGCGATACGGCGGGACAGCGTCAGCTTCTCCGCCTCCTCAATGGCCATGAAGCGCAGCAGAATATGCGGCATGCCGAAGTAGCCGAGGCCCCAGGCCAGCGTGGACAGGATGGTAATGAAGTCGAAGGGAGTTGCACTGCCGCTCACGGGATCATGGCTGGCCAGCATGCTGAAATAGCCGCTGAGGCCCGCCGCATTCTGCATGACCACAGCCACACCGCCGGCCTGCTGTACACCGAAGACCAGCACGATAAGCAGCGCCAAAGACATTACAATGCTCTGTATAAAGTCGGTGGTGCTGGCCGCCAGAAAGCCGCCGAGTGAGGTATAGCCCACAATGACGAAGGCGCTGGCGATCATGGCCACATGGTAGTCCAGACCGAAGAGGCTCGAGAAGAGCTTGCCGCAGGCTGCGAAGCCGGAGCCGGTGTAGGGAATAAAGAAAATAACGATCTCGATGGCTGACACAAGCGTCAGCAGCCGCTTCGTGTCATTGTAGCGGTTGGAAAAAAATTCCGGAATCGTAATCGAGTCATTCACCTCGGAATAGATCCGGATCCGACGAGCCACGATGAGCCAGTTGAGATAGGTGCCGATGCCGAGACCGATGGCGGTCCAGCCCGGTGAGGCAATGCCGCCCAGGTAAGCCAGACCCGGCAGTCCCATCAGGAGCCAGGAGGACATGTCCGAGGCCTCCGCACTCATTGCCGTAACGAAGGGTCCCAGCTTTCTGCCGCCGAGATAGAAATCCCCGGCGCTGCCGGTGCGGTCTGCGGTTTTGAAACCGATGTAGAGCATGCCCAAAAGATACATGAGCATGGCCAGCATCATGCCGATTTTTGCAATTGTCATTATACTTCTCCTCTTACTTTAGCACTTTACTGAGTGAAATTACACCGTATCATACCGCATCAGAGGGATTTAGGCAAGCCCGCAGCGGCGGCATCTCTTGTTTAAATCCGCATGCTGTGCTAGAGTAACCGGAGTAAATCGGCCGCAGGAGGAGAAAAAATGAACAGCATACTGGATCCGACAGACAAAAAACAGCTGGAGCTTTATATCCACATTCCCTTCTGCGCAAGAAAATGCAATTATTGTGACTTCCTGTCCGCCCCGGAGAAGCCGGAGGTGCAGGCGGACTATGTGCAGCAGCTCTGCCGGGAGCTCCAGGCCTCTGCGCCTCTCGCGGAAAACTATGAGGTCAGCAGCATTTTCATCGGGGGCGGTACACCCTCTCTTCTCGACCCCCGCGACATTTCCCATATCCTCTCCACGGCCTACGGCTTCTATAAGGTGCGGAGCACGGCGGAAATCACCATCGAGGTGAATCCGGCCTCCACGCTCCGCTACAAATTCCGGAGCTACCTGGAATCCGGCATCAACCGGCTCTCCATCGGTCTTCAGTCCGCCAACAACGCCGAGCTTCACACGCTGGGACGGCTACACATCTTCGAGGATTTTCTGAAATGCTACCAGAGCGCCCGGATGGAGGGCTTCCGCAACATCAACATTGACCTGATGGACGACATCCCGGGGCAGACCTCCGCCTCCTGGCGGAAGACATTAAAAAATGTGCTCATGCTGAAGCCCGAGCACATTTCCATTTATAATCTGATCATTGAGGAGGGGACACCCTTCTACCGGCTCTATAAAAGCGGCCGCCTCGTTCTTCCCGACGAGGATACGGTGGTGGAAAATGACGTCATCACGAAGGAGCTGACCGAGCACCACGGCTATGAGCGCTACGAGGTCAGCAACTACGCAAAGCCGGGCTTCGCCTGCCGTCATAACTACGGCTACTGGTCCGATGTGCCCTATCTGGGCTTCGGTCTGGGGGCGGCCTCCTGCCTGAATCACACCCGCTGGTCGAACCTCCGGCGCCTCCCGGCTTATCTGAGCTGCGACATGAGCGCCGAGGCTTCCCAGGGCTTCCCCACCCTGCACGAGAATATCAATGTCTTAAGCCGCAATGCGCAGATGGAGGAATTCATGTTTCTCGGTCTCCGGCGCACTGCCGGGGTCTCCGAGCTTGAATTCACCGGCCGCTTTTCCGTGGATCTTCTCTCCGTCTACGGCCCCCAGCTCACAAAGTACTGCGAACTCGGCTTTATGACCCATGAGAACTACCATTACCGCTTCACCGAGCGCGGCATGGACGTCAGCAACAGCATATTGGCAGAGTTTCTGCTGTAGTTTAAAAACACCTCTAAGCTGCCGCAGCACACATCACGAAGCGCTGTGAGGCAAACAATCACGTTATCCCGCTGCCCGTTTCTTCATAACGAGCTGAAGGACATATCTCACCGCCTCCCGGTTCACAAGCAGTGACAGGAGTAAGTAAAGCAGCACGCCCACCAGCATCTGGAGGAGCAGCATCGGCAGCGGTGTCAGCGACAGCTGCTGCAGCATAGCCACGCCGAAGCCCATCACAAGGGAGCAGAAAAGCGACGGCAGCAGATCCCAAAGCTGCTGCAGCGGACCGTAATCCAGGAGACGGCGGTTCGGCCAGGCATTGATGAGTAGGCAGAGGTACTCGTCCGCGAGCTTCAGGAGCAGCATGGGAAAGATACCCAGCGGCAGACTCAGGAGCAGTATCACAATACCCAGCAGCTTCTTCAGGATTTCCAGCTTGAGGAAGAGATCCGAGCGTCCCTGGGCATTTAAAAGCTGCAGGTTGATGGAATGGATGGGCAGAATGGCGTAGTTGACACACATGATGCAGAGGTAGGGCACGGCAGCAATCCACTTCTCCGTGAGAAGCAGGAGCACCAGAGGCCGGGCCACCGCAAGCATACCTGCCATCATCGGGAACACCAGAAAGCCGGAAAGCTTCACAGAACGGCGGGCCGCATTTTTCAGCGCCGCCTTCTCCTCCTGAAGCTGCGCATAGGCCGGCAGCAGCACGGACTGGATCACGGCATTCAGGTTCGTGGTCAGAAGCTTCGGAAACTGCTCGCCCCGGTTATAGATGCCGAGCTCCGCATTGGAGTACTGCTTTCCGATGACGAGGCCATAGACATTCTGCCACACCGTATCAATGAGACCGGAGGCCAGAATCTTCCAGCCGAAGGAAAAAAGCTCCCGGATTTCGCCGAAGCTGAAGATCCGGCGCGGCACCCAGCGAACAATGAAGAAGAGCGACAGCATCAGCACCATGTAGTACACCAGCTGCTGGGCGGCCATGGCCCAGACGCCAAGTCCCACCATTGCCATGCCGATGGACACTGCACCGGAGCTCAGCACCGCCAGCATCGTGGATTTAAAGAGAAGCCGGAACTGCAGTGTCCGGGACACAAAGGCTGTCTGAATGGAGATCACGGCGCCGGGAAACAGCACGAGGCCCATGAGACGCACCAGCTCGGTCAGCACCGGCGTCCGGTAATAAGCCGCAATCCATGGCGCGGCCAGGTACAGCAGCCCGTAGCAAAGCACCGCCATCCCCAGCGTCAGCCAGAACACAGAGGAATAATCCGCCTCCCGGATCTCCTTCTTCTGAATCAGCGCCGTGGCGAAGCCCGACTGAATAAAGGTATTCGCGATGGTGATGAAAATCATAATGAGGCTGATGGTGCCGTACTCCTCCGGGCTCATGAGCCGGGCCAGCACCAGCGCCACCACAAACTGTATTCCCTGATATCCGGTCTGCTCCAGCAGCTTCCAGAAGAGCCCGTTCAGCACCTTCCCCTTAAAATTCTTTTCTGTCATCTTAAATTTAATCTCTTATTTCCTTTGTCTAATGTCTTCGGCCCGTCATGCCGGATTCATTGCTATCGGTCTAAAACGGCAGCGGTTCAGCGCCCGGCCCCGAACCTGCTCTGCAGCAGCCGGTAGGCCCCGGGCAGCACATGCTCAAAGCCGATGAAGAAGCGGTCCCGCCGGGAAAGCTCCCTGAAAAAGCAGCGGTTTTCCTTCCGGTAAATTTCCCGGAAGTCCCGGACATTCACCGCTGTGAGAAAGCGGATCCGGTCAGCCGCCGCCTGGGCCTCCTCATGGAAGCGGCCGCCGGTTTCCTGATCAAACAGCCGGTAGGTTTCGGCCATTTCCCCGGCATATCTCTCCTGCTTCTCCCGATAGTCTCCGGACAGCTGCGTGCTGGTCCAGGAGCCCGCATGAGAAAAACGGTAGACGCTCATTTCCCGATCAAAATAAAAGGCCCTGCCGTGGGCCGCCGCAATGAGCTCCAGCGGCCGGTCTCCCACCGGGCACTGAAAGTAATAATCCGGCAGCGGCTGCAGTATGTCCCGCCGGAGAAGGAAGCTCGCGAAGGGAATGCCGCCGGTTCTGCCCACCAGCTCCGCACCGCTGAGCTCCCGGTCTCCGTGATAGGGCCGCATATTCGTGCCCTGCAGCCTCTGCCCCTTCTCGTCCACCACCCGGGCGGCATGAAAGGTGAAGACGCAGTCCGGATGCTCCTCCATGTAGTCCACCTGCTGCTGCAGCTTGCGGGGATCACACCAGTAATCGTCGCCGTCCAGCACCGCCACGTATTTCCCTGATGCCCGCGGAATGTTGAAGAGTCCCGTGATGTTCACCTTGCCCTGACTGTACTGATTTTCTGTTCGAAGAATGGGACGGATGATGTCCGGATAGCGGCTGTGGTACTCCCGGATCACCGCCTGGGCGCCATCGGTGGAGGCGTCGTCGTGAATCAGGATCTCCAAACCGAAATTTCGTTTCTGGGCAAGTATGCTGTCCAGGCATTCCGCAATATACGCCGCGTGATTGTAGGTCACCACACAGACGCTGACCTTAAAGGGATACTTTTCTTTCATCATATAAACAGACATTCTCCAATGGTGCGATGCAGCATATTGTAGGTAAAGCCATAGCGCAGGATGGTCAGAATCTTTCCGAGACGTTTTTTCTGCGGTATCGACACAAAGGCCTGAACCATCCTTTTCTGCCGGGGATTCAGCCGATCGCCGTACATCGTGAGAAAGCTCCGGGCCTGCAGGAACAAATCATTGTATACCTGTTTTGAGTGCGCATCCATTTCTTCCCGGCTCTTCCCGTCCTGCCGGCCAATGCCGAAGCGCCCAAGAATTTCCCGGATACGGCTTCCCTTGGCCGCGCCCAAGACATTGTCCTGATGCTGCCGGTAGTAATAGAGAGACATCGGCACGAAATGAATGTGTCCGAAGGCGGCCGCGAGAATGGCCAGCCACTGGTCATGCATGACGCAGTGCTCCGGCACCTCCGTCACCAGGGACGCCAACGCCTGATTCATCAGAATTGCACCGCCCACCACATTGTTCTGCACCAGCAGCTGCTGCAGACGGCAGCGGCTGGGCGTCATCTTCTGATACTGCACAAAGGAAGGGGCCAGCACCCGGAGCTCGCCGTCGGTGATCTCCGAATCGCAGTGCACCAGCATGGGCGAATCCGTGCCGTAGGCGGCCTCCATGGCCTTCATTTCCCGGAGACAGCGCGACAGCTTTTCCGGCTTCCAGACATCATCCTGGTCCGACAGCATGAGATAGTCGAATTCCCGTCCATAGCCTGCCGCAAGCAGTGAAAGAAAATGCCGCCAGGCAGAGCCCGTGGGGGCATGCGGCGGCAGGAGCGTGATCCGGTCCGGATGAGCCGAAGACATTTCCCTGAGAAGTGCAGACGTGCCGTCCGTGGAGCCGTCGTCGGAAACCAGGATGCGAAAGTCCTCCTCGGTATTCTGGGCGAGGATGGAGTCGAGCTGCGCCCGAAGATAGGGAGCGCCGTTATAGGTGCATAAAAGTATGCCGATCATTCTCTCCTCCTGATTCAATGCAGCACATGCAGAAGCTCAGCCGCCCAGGTTTCCAGCAGCACGATCATCTGGAAGAGCTGTGTAAATGCCTGCTGCCCCCGGGAAATGTGCAGATACTCACGGTAGTAGAAGCGCTCCGACGCCTGACGCAGCTTCTGCTTCGGCACCATGGAGCGATAAGTTTTCGAAATGGTGCCGCTGTTCTCATGCGAATAGCTCTGACTCTGCAGCAGCACTGATTTGTATCCCGCCTGCTTCATGCGGAAGCCCAGAATATTTTCCTCGCCGTAGAGGAAGACCCGCTCGTCATAGCCGCCGCAGGCCAGGAAGGCCTCGGCAGACAGCATGAGCAGAGAGCCGTGAACCACATCCACAGCGACGGCATCCGCCTTCTGCAGATAGCTAGGCCGATAATTGATGAGACCGCGGAAAATGCGCCGGGAAAGGGGACCGCTGTTCAGGAGCTCCCCCAGCCATGGCCGCAGGGGCCACGCAGTCTGCTGCCGTCCGCCCTGCCCGTCCTGCATCACCGCACTGGCCACGCCAAGCTTAGGGCGTGCTTCAAAGGCCGCCAGCAGGGCCCGAAGCAATTCCTCGGAAAACACCGTATCCGGGTTCGCCACCAGGATATGCGTAGCCTCACAGCAGTGGATGGCGTAACGGATACCCGCATTGTTTCCCGCACCGTAGCCGCCGTTTTCCCGCGTCCGGATAAGATGAGTCCGGGGACTCTTCGGCAGCAGGGCCTGCAGACGGGCGGCACTGTCATCCGTGGAGCAGTTGTCCACCAGCACAATGTCATCCAGTATCTCATAGGACAGAAGGCGCTGCAACTGCTGTGCCGTATGCCGGTAATCGTTATAGTTCAGTATCACTGCGCTGAGCTTCATGCTGTTCTCCCATCTGTTTCTTCACTTCCCGGTCAAAGTATGCCTGTGATATCCGCTTCCGAACGCCCGGCAGCACAAAGGTCGTCACGTTCATGGCATGGTAAAGCTGCATGGACAGCGCCGAACCCCGCTGCTGACGGCTGTCGGCAAAAGGCGTCTCCCGCAGATAAAGCCGGTAGGCTCTCCTGTAGTGATTGTGATTTCCCACGATCCAGGGTCGCTCCGCCCCGGCGAAGTGCACCAGCACCGGATGATGCTTCGCCACAAAGAAGCTTTCCTCGGTCTCCGCCTTGGCATACCAGGGCGCCTGACGACAAAGGGCATCATAGCGGAAGTAATAGTAGTTGCTGAAAAAATTAAAGCGCTGGGGCAGACGCACAATCTGTCCCCGCAGCACATAATTCAGAATATCCTGATCATTGAAGGGCAGCTTTCCGCCCATTCGGTTATAGTAGGAAAAGCAGTTTTCCTCCATACCCTGTTCACGCCAGCCGGACAGATTCAGAAGGATCACGCCGGCATTGTAGTAGGCCGCCTTCTCTGGCAGTCCCAGCAATGCCTTCACCTCCGGGTAAATGGTCGGCTCCGGCGCCATGGCCGCCAACCGGTTTCCGAGATGCAGCTTATACAGACCGTGGAGCGGCCGCAGCACCACCGTATCCGCGTCCAGATACAGCGCCTTGGTGACGGTATCCGGCAGGAGACTTCCTATCAGCAGCCGGGCCAGCGTCGTGATCTGGAAGTGTCCGGTGTCGAGGCCGTAGACCCGCTCCGAAAGAGAGACACGCAGATCGCCCAGCTCATAAAAGCTGAGGGACTTCCCATTTCCCTCCACCAGCTGCCTGAGCTTTTCCCGATTTTCCCGGGACAGCCCATCTGACAGAATATGAAAATGCAGGGGCTCCTGACGATTGTGTTCTATAAGCGAAAAGATGGAGACTGCCATATGCCGGCAGAATCCATCATTCGATGCGTATACAATATTCAACTCTTTATCCCTCAGGAATTGGCGAAGAGGGACGCACTCTCATCAGCGGCACTGCCCTTGCTTTCCAGCACCCGGCGCTTGCCGGCAGCCTCGGCCTCCTTCGGATAGAACATCCGATTCACCGCACTGAAAATGGCACGGATAGAGGACCGGGTAATGTTGGAGGACACGCCGACACCATAGGAGGTCTTGCCGCTCTTCTCATCCAGCAGATGGATGTAGCTGACCGCCTTCGCGCCGGAGCCGGAGGTCAGTGCATGCTCGGAATAATCCAGCACCTTGATCTCGATGCCCAGCTCCTGGTCGAGACCGGCCTGTACGGCATCGATGGGGCCGTTGCCTACACCGCTGAAGCTCTTCAGCACGCCGTTGTTCAGGTAGTTCACATTGGCCAGTGTGGTGTAGCTGTCATCGCCGTTTTCTGTATCTGTGGTGCGGATGTTCTTGAAATGCATCGGCTCCTTGGTCTCGATGTACTCTGCCTGGAATACATCGAAAATCAGACTCGGCGATACCTCACCCTGCTTCTCGGAGATGGTCTGGATGTAGTCCGCAAACTCACGCTGCATGCCCTTCGGCAGCTTGTAGCCGAACTGAGAGCTCAGAATGAAGGCTACGCCGCCCTTGCCGGACTGGGAATTGATGCGGACGATGGGCTCGTACTCTCTTCCGATGTCTGCCGGATCGATGGGCAGGTAGGGAACCTCCCAGTACTCTGCATTTCTGTCCTGCATGGCCTGCACACCCTTGTTGATGGCATCCTGATGGGAGCCGGAGAAGGCGGTGAAAACCAGCTTTCCTGCATAGGGCTGACGGGGCGGGATCTCCATCTTTGTGCAGCGCTCGTAAACCTCCTGGATCTCACGAATGTTCTCGATGTTGAGCTCCGGATTCACACCCTGGGAGAACATGTTGTAGGCCAGCACCAGAATATCCACGTTTCCGGTTCTCTCGCCGTTGCCGAAGAGTGTACCCTCAACACGGTCTGCACCTGCCAGCATTGCCAGCTCAGCGGCTGCCACGCCCTCGCCTCTGTCGTTGTGAGGATGTACAGAAACCACCACGGACTCACGGCAATGCAGGTTGTTGGACATATATTCGATCTGGTCTGCATAAACATTCGGTGTATCCATCTCTACCGTAGAGGGCAGGTTAATGATCACCTCGCGGCCGGGTGCCGCACCCCAGGCATCAATCACGGCGTTGCAGATCTCTGCCGCATAGTCCATCTCCGTGCCGGTGAAGCTCTCCGGAGAATACTCCAGACGGATCTCGCCGTCGAAGTCCTTGGCATACTTCTTCACCAGCTGGGTGCCGGTGAGGGCAATGTCGATGATCTCCTCCTTGGACTTTCCGAACACCACATCTCTCTGGAGCACGGAGGTGGAGTTGTAAATATGCACAATGGCCTTTTTCAGTCCCTGAAGACACTCGAAGGTTCTGGCCAGCAGCTGCTCGCGGCACTGCACCAGCACCTGTACTGTCACATCATCCGGAATCAGCTTCCGCTCGATAAGGTTCCGCAGGAAGTCATACTCGATCTGGCTGGCTGCCGGGAAACCGACCTCGATCTCCTTGAATCCGAGCTTCACCAGCATATTGAAGAACTCGATCTTCTCCTCTACGGTCATGGGATCCACCAGCGCCTGGTTGCCGTCTCTTAAGTCCACAGAGCACCAGATGGGTGCCTTGGTGATCTCCTTGTCCGTCCAGGTTCTCTGGGGGTAACGGAATGCAGGGAATTTCCGGTATCTCTGATAATTCAGCATAGCTTTATCTCCTTCTCATCTTTGAGTGTCTTTATTTGCTTTAACCTTCAGTATATGTAATTGTTTAGCACTGTGGCGATGCGGTGCTAAACAGTTACCAGTATATCGTAAAAGCAGACCTCATATTCATATCAAATCTTCATGACAGGTTTTCCCTGTCTGGTATGCTTCCCTCGCCGGATTTGCGCTGCGAAGCAGTCACCAATTTTCTTAGCCTTCCAGCACCAGGCCCTGCTGCTGCATCACGTCAATGACCTCATCCACACAGCTCTCGCAGACTTCGTTGCTCTCAGCCTCTACCATCACCCGCACCAGGGGCTCTGTACCGGAGGCCCGCAGAAGGATACGGCCGTTGTCTCCCAGCCGCTCTGCCACACGCTCTGCCGCCGCCAGCACCGCCGGGTGCTTCTGGGCAGCTTCCTTGTCCTGCACGCGCACATTCTTCAGCACCTGCGGATATACCGTAAAGCCCTCACAGAGCTCCTTCAGACTCTTCTTCTTGCCCAGCACCGTCTCCATAACCTTAATGGAGGTCAGAATGCCGTCACCCGTGGTGGCGTTTCGCAGGAAAATGATGTGGCCTGACTGCTCGCCGCCGAGGGAATAGTCATGCTCGGACATATTCTCATAGACGAAGCGGTCACCCACCTGTGTCTTCTCATAACGGATTCCTGCAGCTTCCAGTGCCTTGTACAGACCGAAGTTGGACATCACCGTGGTGACAATGGTGTCATCCTGAAGCTTGCCCCGCTCCTTCATATAACAGCCGCAGACATACATGATCTGATCACCGTCAACCAGATTACCCTCATGATCCACAGCCAGGCAGCGGTCCGCATCGCCGTCATAGGCGAAGCCCAGGTCGCAGCCCTCGGAAACCACATACTTCTGCAGGCTCTCGATATGCGTGGAGCCGCAGTTCAGGTTAATGTTCAGGCCGTTCGGCTCATTGTTGATGACGTGTGTGTCCGCGCCCAGGGCATCAAACACCGCCTTGGCGCAGGAGCTGGCCGAACCGTTGGAGCAGTCCAGCGCCACCTTCATGCCCTTAAAGGACTTGGTGGCCAGAGAAATGAGATAACCGATGTAGCGGTTTCGGCCCGCCGCAAAGTCCACGGTACGTCCGATCTGATCCCGTGTGGCCAGCGGCACCTCCGGGGTTCTGCCATCCAGATAATCCTCGATCTCCGCAATGACATCATCACTCAGCTTCTCGCCGTTCTCATTAATGACCTTAATGCCGTTGTCATAGTAAGGATTGTGGGAAGCGGAGATCATAACGCCGCAGCTGAAATCCTCCGAGCGCACAATGTAGCTGACGGAAGGGGTGGTGGTCACGTGCATGAGATATGCATCGGCTCCCGCCGCCGTGATGCCGGCCGCTATGGAATACTCAAACATGTAGCTGGAGCGCCGGGTGTCCTTACCGATGACGATGCGGCAGCGCTCGCCCTCCTTCAGCTTCTTCTGATAGTACCAGCCCAGGAACTTTCCCACCCGGAAGGCACTGTCTGCGGTCAGGACCACATTGGCCTCTCCCCGGTATCCGTCTGTTCCGAAATATTTACCCATTATTATTTATCCTCTGATTCGTTGTTCAATGCCTTCAGGTACCGGGACAGCGCATCCTGCCAGGTGGGCAGCGGCTGAAATCCCATTTCTGTGAGCTTCGACTTGTCCAGCCGGGAATTATAAGGCCGGGCCGCCTTGCTGAGGCCGTATTCTGCGGTGGTCACCGGCAGCACCTCTGTGCTAAGCCCCGCCTGCCGATAAATTTCCTTTGTGAAATCATACCAGCTGATGTAGCCGCCCTCGTTGGTGGCGTGGTAATAGCCGTACTTCT
>CAZJQX010000037.1:13512-20178 GCA_964548305.1 uncultured Lachnospiraceae bacterium | reverse complement strand
TATGAAAACATATACGGCATTCAGAATGATCCGGCACTCACCTTTCTTCTGCGCACACCTAAGATTAACCTTGGGCCGCTTGGCATCAATCAGATTAAGAACGAATACCAGAGCATCTTTTCACTGGACGATGCATTTTCCACGCAGATGGCCAATCTTACCATGGGATATGCCTTTGCATTCCAGGCACTCGGTCTGCTTTACTGGGAATACCGCGATACACTCTCAATGCCGCAAATCCTGCAGAAGCTGGATGCCATGCTTGAGGACTTTGTCTACCGAAAGCTCTGGAGCAGCTTAACCGAAACAGAACAGAGAATTCTGCAGAATATGCCGCCTGAAGGGCAGCGGATCAAACTCAGCGCACTCTGCGAGAAGCTGCAGGCCAAAAGCACCAGCATTTCCAAGTACCGCGAGCGGCCGATCAGCAAGGGCTTCTGCGTTTCTCCGAGCTACGGATATCTCATGATTGTTCTGCCCAGATTTCAGACCGTCACCAAGGCTTATGTGACGGAACCTTAAGCGAAATGTGCCACCGACCGCTCCCGAAGCTTCATTCCGCTCCAGAAAGCATTGGCACAGATCCAGCCGATGCCGGTGGCGAGAGCAACGGCATTCAGTCCCAGATAAGGGAACAGCAGCCAGGAAAGAACCACACGGATGCTGATATGCCCGAAGGCGCCAAGGAACGGCAGCATGACGCGTCCGGTGCCGCTGTAATAGCCGGTAAATGTGTTTCCGGCAAAGCAAAATACATAGAAAAGCGAAACCAGGCGAAGATACCGCACCGCCGGCCCGAAGGCATTTCCCTCACTGCCCAGCAGGAGCCGAATCGTATGCGGAGCAAAAACATACATAATCACCGCGGAGAAGATACCCAATCCAATCAGCCAACACAGACTGCAGCGGAAAATGTCCCGCACCCGATCTCTCCGTCCTGCGCCGTGATTTTGGGCGGTCAGAATGGACGTAGCGCTGGAGCCGCTGCTGCCGATGGAATTGGCAAAGCCCTCAATTCGTGTACCTGCGGTATAGGCGGAAATCACATCCGTGCCCGCCGTGTTAACCGCGCCCTGCACCAGCATTTTCCCGAGATAGAGACTGCACTGGTGCAGACTTGTGATCAGCCCAAAGCGCATTGTCGTACAGAGTTGTGACCGGCTGAGCGAGCAATCCGTCCGGGACAGTGTAAGCTCCGGGTGTGTGCAGCGCAGATAAATAAAACACACGACGGTCGAAAACAGCTGTGTCAATGCTGTCGCCGCAGCAGCGCCTTCGATGCCGCCGGAAAGACCGGCCACAAACAAAAAATCCAGCAGCAGATTGGCTGTCACCGCAGCTGCCAGCACCATCAGAGCCGCCTTAGTGTCACCGGACGCCCGAAGCAGCGATGCGAAAAGATTATAGAGGAAAGCAGCGGGCAAACTGAGAAAAATCCAGCGAAGATAGGATGCCGTATACGCACGGATCTCCACGGGAGTCTGCAGCACAGAAAGCAGCGGCTGCATGCCGGCAAGACCGATCAGCATCAGCGCGGCCGTACAGGCAAGCCCCACTACCAGTGCCGACAGCTCCTGTCTGCGTAATTCCTCCATGTCCTCCTTCCCGTATGCCCGGGCAAACAGCACGGAAAAGCCGGTACAACCGCCGACCAGAGCAAACAAAAACAGATTCATAACGGTACCGGCGACGCCGATGGCCGCAAACTCTGCCTGCCCGGCAAAACGACCAACAACAAAAGCATCGATGGTGTTGTAAAATTCCTGCAGAATGTTGCCGAATACCAGCGGCACGGCTAATCGCACGAGATGCCGGGAAATGCTGCCCCGGGTGAGATCCTGTGAATCCTGTGTATGCTGTACAGTCATGTTTTATATCCTCTTTTCTTGCGTGTATGCATTGACAAGAGAATAGCACCGGCATATCCTTGATAAAATCGAAAATATATCAAGCATGTCTTGCAAATGTTGCAAGGATAAGAGGTATGCATGGATACAGAGCATTGGAAAATTCTGCTGACTGCAATCGAAAAGGGAAGTCTGGGGGCCGCCGGGGAAGCCCTCGGCTACACGGTTTCCGGCGTGAGCCGCAGTGTGGCTGCCTTAGAAAAGGAGATCGGCATTCCCCTGCTGTACCGCAGTAAGCAGGGCGTTGCCCCGACAGAAGCCTGCGAGCAGCTGCTTCCCGCCGTGCGGGAGCTGCTTTTTTCACAGACGAAAATCGAACAGACGGCAGCACGGATTCTGGGCTACGAACAGGGCACCATCGGCATCGGCACAGCATATCGTCACTATTATCCATGGATCACAGAGGTGAGCTCCAGCTTTCACGCGCTGCATCCGGGGGTGCAGTTCCATATCGTCCACGGCACCAGCACGGAGCTCATCCGAAAGCTGGAGCACCATTCCCTCGATTTCTGTCTGATCAGTGCCAGAGAAGGCTCCCATGGATGGATTCCGCTGTATCAGGATCCTCTGCTGGCCGTGCTTCCCGCGACGCATCCTCTGGCCGCGCAAAAAAGCATTTCCCTGGAAGCCTTGCTGCCGGAGCCCTATATTCAGACCTGCCCCGGACAGGACATCGACAGTATCCGCTTTTTCACGCATCGCAAGGTGAAGCCGAATACACAGTTTTCGACTATCGACATACAGGCAACCTATGCCATGGTGGGCGTTGGCCTCGGCTATACCATCAGCAACCGCATCAACAGCAATTTCGATGACAAATCGGTTCGCCATCTCTCCCTGGATCCGCCGGAGCTCATTGAACTGGGCCTTGCCTATACCGATGTCCCCTCTCCCGTGGCGGAAGCCTTCCTTCGCTTTGTCCGTCATCAGCTGCCGCAGGAGGATTTTCCTTTACAAGACCCGTAAAAACACTTTGTAAATCAGATACCAAGTCTTCTTCCCAAGCCATCTGGTCTTATCTTTTTTGCTCATTTTGGCTATTTCCATATATCAATTTTTTATTTATAGTCTAGTCTATCCTTTGCAAAGAAAAAGAGTCTATACCATAAAACAGGAGAAAATCACCATGAAGCAGAAAGCTATGACCATCTTATACCAGGTACACAACAATCTCTATGTGAATCTCACCAATCACTGTCCCTGCGCCTGCACCTTTTGTCTCAGGCAGAATATGGACACCGTATCCCATGAGGACGAACGCCCCCTCTGGCTGGAGCACGAGCCGGACTATGATGAGATCATTGCCGCATTTTCCGACTACGACATGAGCAAATTCAACGAGCTGGTTTTCTGCGGCTACGGTGAGCCCACAGAACGTCTCGATATGCTGCTGAAAATTGCTGCCTATGTCAAGGAGCATTACGGCAATCCGATCCGCGTCAATACCAACGGCCTGTCCGACCTCATCTGGGATCGCGACACTGCACCGGATTTCGGCGATCTCGTGGATACCGTTTCCATCAGTCTCAATACGCCGAATCCCGAAAAATACCACGCTCTGGTTCGCAGCCGCTTCGGCATGAAGTCCTTCGAGGCTATGCTCACCTTCGCCGGAAATGTCCGTCAATATGTGCCGTCCGTCGTTCTCACAACCGTGGACACCACCCTCACCAAGGAGGAGGAAGCGCAGTGTCGTCAGATCTGCGAGGACCTCGGTGTCACCTACCGGATTCGCCCCTGGGAGGATTGATCACGAACCATATCTGAAGCTTTCCCTGTTCACCGCATCACCGCAAAGGAGTCCGTCCCATGAAAACCAAAGATATTTGCACAGCAGCCGTCGCCGTTGCCCTGATCTTCGCCGTCACCCGCTTTATCCAGATCCCCATTCCTCTCGGTTATTTTAATGTCGGCAACACCATCATCCTGCTCTTCGCGCTTCTTCTGCCGGAGGGCTGCGGTATCTTTGCCGGCGGCGTCGGCTCCGCACTGGCCGACCTCAGCTCCTACCCGGCCTATACCCTGCCCACACTGGTGATCAAAGCCCTCATGGTCCTTATCTTCTGTCAGTGCCGCAGACATTTTCCCAATAAAAAAGCAGCGATCCCCCTTTCTATGGGCATCGCCACTCTCATCCCGCTCTTTGGCTATACACTGACAGGCATGGTGCTCTGCGGCAGCTTCTATACCGGTCTCGCCCAGTTTCCGGGGCTGCTCCTGGAATATGCCGCGAACCTCGTTCTTTTCACTCTGGCCCAGAGTCAGATACAGAAGCTCGCCCGCAGCGCAGAAAGACAGGCTGCATAATGGCCGCTAACCACAATCGGCAGAAGAAAATCGCCCTGATCAACGATTACTCAGGCTTCGGCCGCTGCTCCGTTGCCGTACAGTTTCCCATCATTTCCGCCATGCGAGTGCAGTGCTGCCCCATCCCAACTGCGATCTTCAGCAATCATACCGGCTTTCCGAGCTTTTACCACACGGATTATACCGCGCACATGTCCGCCTACATCGAACAGTGGGAGAAGCTGGCGCTCCGCTTCAAAGGCATTACCACAGGTTTTCTCGGCTCATCGGAGCAGATCGGCATCGTCACAGATTTCATCCGGCGTTTCCGTAAGGAAGATACCATCGTTCTTGTGGATCCGGTGATGGGGGACTATGGGCATACATACCCCACCTACACCGAGGAAATGTGCCGCGAAATGACCCGACTGGTCTCTTTGGCGGATATCGTGACGCCGAACCTAACCGAAGCCTGTATCCTGACCGGAACGCCCTACAGAGAAAGTTGGCACCTTGCCGAGCTCTATGACCTTGCGAAAAATGTTGCCTCCCTCGGTGCCTCGAAGGTGGTCGTCACCGGCATCCCCCAAGGGAATTTTCTATGTGATCTCTGCCTGGACAAAACTGCCGGCGCAGAAGAACGGCATCTCTTCAAAACCCGGAAAATCGGAGAATCCCGCTCTGGCACCGGCGACATTTTCTCGGCAATCCTCTCCGCCGACGCCGTCAATGGTTTTCCCTTTGACATGTCGGTAAAAAAAGCCTCCCGCTTCATCAAGAAATGCATTCAGAAGGCAATCGAGATGGACATCCCCGTCACAGACGGCGTACCCTTTGAGGAGGTGCTGGCAGCATTAACATAAGCCGTAACTGTTGAGCGCCACATCGCTGCCGATGATCACGCCGGGCATTACCTGCACGCCCGCGCCGATCCACACATTGTCCCCGATCTCGATGTTATAGGCATAATCACACCAGAAGGGCGCAATGATGCAGAAATTCTCTACAGCAGCTGCTTCTGCATTTTTTCTCTCTCGGTCATGCTACGTTCCCCCGTTCTTCATTTGGCACAGCGTTGCAAGTATACCATAATTTCCTTTACAAGCCCCGTAAAAACACTTACTATGCTGCTATGAGAAATTTTATTAAAGGTTTTATTTTGGTCCTCAGTGTCGGGATTCCACTCCTGCTTCTTCTGATTCTGGTGTTTCTTTTTACGGGTCAGCCTGCCATTCTGCAGAATCTCCTGCCCCGAGAGATCACATCCAGCGTGGACGCGTCGGCGGAACTGACGGACACTGACACGAAAGAAAGTCCGACAGAAACTGCCGCCTCTACAGCAGCAGAGGATAATGTCTTCGCTTCCCAAGACCCAGTTGAGTCCGACACCTCCGGCACGCCGGAAACAGAGCCGCAGGAAAACGGCACCGCTCTGCTGGCCTTCGCCGGCGATGTCATGTTTCCGGATGAATATCTGGACGAATACGATCGATCCGGCATTCAGGCCATTGCGGATGAAAACATGCTGTCGCATATGCAGGACGCGGATCTCTTTATTTTGAACGAAGAGTTCCCATTCAGTCTTCGCGGCGAGCCCATGGCGGACAAGCAATTCACCTTCCGCACAGATCCGAAGTATGTCAGCATCCTGCAGGAGCTCGGCACAGATATCGTGACATTAGCCAACAATCATGCCCTGGACTACGGACGAACCGCATTTGAAGACACCCTGGAGACCCTGGATCAGGCAGGCATTCAGCGCATCGGCGGCGGCTACAACATTTCCGAAGCCGCGTCTCCGGCCATCTGTACCATTCAGGGGCAGCGCTTTGCCATCTTCGGTGCCACCCGGGTCTCGCCCTCCGCCGACTGGTATGCAGGCGAGAATCAGTCCGGTCTCTTCCAGACCTATGATCCTGCAAAGCTCAATGCCGCCATTCAGGAGGCCAAAAAGAGCTGTGATCATGTGATTGTCTTCGTGCATTGGGGAATTGAAAAGAACGAAACGCCGGAGGAGTATCAGCACACGCTGGCCAAAGGCTATATCGATGCCGGTGCGGATCTCGTGGTGGGCTGTCATCCCCATGTGCTGCAGGGCTTCGAATATTACAAGGGGGTTCCCATCATCTACAGCCTCGGGAACTATCTCTTCGACAGCCGTACCGGACAGACGGTGTTGCTGGAGGCCAGCTTCAGCGATGAAAATTCGCCAACCGTACAGCTCGTGCCCTGTCAACGCAGCAACGGGATTTTGAAAGAAATGACAAATCCGTCTGAGTTGTATCAGAAGCTTACGGAGCTGTCCTTTGATGTTTCCGTTGATGAAAATGGAATACTGCAGCCACAGGAATGATTCCGGTGGACAGCAAAAGAGCCGACACCAGATTGGTGTCGGCTCTTTGGTTATTCCTCAGTGGATAAGATTCATCTCGAGCTTGTTGCTCTCGATGAACTTGCCTTCGGCAAGCGGCTC
>CAZJQX010000037.1:0-13412 GCA_964548305.1 uncultured Lachnospiraceae bacterium | reverse complement strand
AAGCCAGCTTCTTGCCGAGCTCCTGGCAGTTTGCCAGTGCATCATCATCCGGAGCATCCTGGCAGATCACGCTGTCTGCTGCGAGGGTAATGCCATCCTCCTGGCATCTGCTCTCCCACTCCTGCATCCATACGCCGTCGCCCCAGCCCCAGGAACCGAACAGAGCAACCTTCTTGCCGTCCAGTGAATGCTCCACATCGGTGAACATGGGATCAAACTCAGACTCCTCCAGCACCTCGGCACCCATTGCCGGGCATCCGAAAGCAATGGCATCGAAATCTGCCACTCTGCCGGCATTGAAATCTGCGGCACCGATCAGCTCAACCTCAGCGCCGGCTGCCTGTGCACCCTCTACAACAGCATTTGCCATTGCCTCTGTGTTGCCTGTTCCGCTCCAATATACCACTGCTACCTTGCTCATTTTCTTTCCTCTCTTTCTTCTCCTGTTGCTTTATAAGAGTAATCTACCCGACTGTCGCTTCCTCTGCCCGCATCCAATCGTTACGATTCCGTTCGACCGCCGGATAGTTACCAACATTTCCCCCCGGATTTATCTCGTACACACCGCCAGCTTGTCCAGCGAAGTGCCCCGCTCAAAGCAAGCATCATAAATCCGCGTGCACTTCCGATAGGAGTCAAAGGTTCTCTCCGCTGCCTGCCGGTCCCCATAAACCTTCCAGAATCCCGTGCACTTGCAGCCCTCATCCTTATGCTCCATGAAGCCTCGTACATCCTCCGGCGGATAGCCGAGAAACAACCCGATTTCATGGGGGAAATGCTCTCGGTCCGAACACTGCTTCATCCGCCAGGCAAGCTGTGCCACGCAGCGGTCTGCATTTTCCGGCTTGTAGCCAAGATGCCGCAGAATGGAAGACGCTTCACTGTCCAGAATGTCCTGCTTCAGATATTTGGGCCGGTACAGATAAACATTGGCCCGGGTCTTCGTATAACTCAGAAGCGTAAGCCGCAGTCCCTTTTCCCGAAACCGCAGATTGAAACGCCGGATCTCCTCCGTCAGCTCTGCCTTCGTCCTGTACTTCGCTGTGAACAGATTACCTGTTTTGATTCCCGCCAATGTCGGCGAGCAAAAAGTGATGAATTCATGCTCTGACATCCGAAATGCTCCTTTAAAGATCCGGTAATTGTTTAGCACTACATCGCCACGCTGAACAATCACAAAATGCCTGTGGTTAGTTTCTATTAACTAACCACAGGCATTAGAATAAACTAACTCTACGGATAAATCAAGCGAAATCTGCCTTCTTTCCTGACAAGCTTTTCACAATGCCAAATATTAATTGTAATGAATATATTATATGCATTGATTCTTTTGATTGTTCAACACAATCATTACATGTGCAAAAAAATCCAATAGTTTTGGGACTGCAATCCTAAAACTATTGGATTTTTCATTGTTTTTGGACTGTCGTCCGATCTTTCTACGTCACATGGAACCGCTCACGAGATCCGATACCCTCTCTCCGTAATCAGATGCCCATCCCGGATATAGCTCTGGGAATTGCCGATAAATACTGTGGTGAACATATTCACCTCGGCGTTACGAAGCGTTTCCAGCGTGCATACCGTCTTTTGGGTACCGTCCCGGCCGATGTTCTCCACATAGCCGCAGGCCCGCGTCGGAAGTGCCCCCGCGGAGAGCAGGATATCACAGGCCCGCTGCAGATAATCCTTCCGCTTATGACTCGCGGGATTGTACAGCACAACGGCAAAATCGCCCAACACTGCCGCCCGCAAGCGCTTCTCGATGACCTCCCAAGGCGTCAGCAGGTCACTCAGACTGATCACCGCAAAGTCATGATTGATGGGCGCTCCCAGAAGCGCCGCGCCGCTCATGGCCGCCGTGATGCCCGGCACCACCACAAGCTCGGTCTCCGGGTATTCCGGAAGCAGTGTAAACATGGGTGCCGCCATGCCGTATACGCCGCTGTCGCCGCTGGAGACGATGGAGACAGCATTTCCCTCCGATGCCAGCCGGAAAGCCATGCGGCAGCGCTCAATCTCCTGCCGCATGGGTGTCGCCTGGAAATTTTTCTCCGGCAGCATTTCCCGAAGCAGTGCAATGTAGGTGGTGTAGCCCACAATCACATCACTGGACTTCAGCGCATCCATAGCCTCCGCCGTCATTTGCTTCTCGTTCCCGGGTCCCATGCCCACAATGTAAATGATATTTTTCCGATTCATGTTTCGATTCCTTTCCGAACAATGTCTGCATCCTATGATAACAGAGACAATCGACATTTCCCAGAGAATCGACTATAATTATCCTGCACTGATGTCTAGAAAACAGGAGAAAAGTATGGAGAAATCAAAAGTTTATTTTACGGATTTCCGCACCGGTCTGGGAGTGAGCCTCCCAATGAAGCTGACCAAGCTGATCAAGAAGGCCGGTATCGGTGATATCGACATGAACGGAAAATTTGTGGCAATCAAGATGCATTTCGGCGAGCTCGGTAATCTGGCCTTTCTCCGTCCGAACTATGCGAAGGCCGTGGCGGATGTTGTGAAGGAGCAGGGCGGTCTTCCCTTCCTGACCGACTGCAACACGCTGTATCCGGGCAGCCGCAAGCATGCGCTGGAGCACATGGACTGCGCCAACCTGAACGGCTTTAATACCGTCACCACAGGTTGCCAGATCATCATCGGCGACGGACTGCGCGGAACGGACGACATTGCCGTACCGGTGCCGAACGGCGAATACTGCCGGGAAGCCTATATCGGCCGGGCTGTGATGGACGCGGATATCTTCATTTCCCTGACCCACTTTAAGGGCCATGAGCAGGCGGGCTTCGGCGGCGCCATCAAGAACATCGGCATGGGCTGCGGCAGCCGTGCAGGAAAGATGCAGCAGCACAACAGCGGTCATCCCATCGTGCATGAGGAGCTGTGCCGCGGCTGCAGAAGATGCGCAAAAGAATGCGGTTCCGACGCCATTCAGTACCTGGACAAGACAAATGCCGACGGCAAGGCCGTGAAGAAGGCATGGATCAATCCGGATCTCTGCAAGGGCTGCGGCCGCTGTATCGGTGCCTGCGCATTCGATGCCATTGAAAATGAGAACTGGAATGCACCGCAGCTTCTGGGCTGCAAGATGTCCGAGTATACCGCAGCCGTATGTCACGGACGTCCCTGCTTCCATATCAGCCTGATCACAGATGTATCTCCGAACTGTGACTGTCACGGTGAGAACGACGCCCCGATTCTGCCGAACATCGGCATGCTAGCTTCCTTCGATCCGGTGGCTCTGGACCAGGCCTGTGTGGATCTCTGTGAGCAGGCAACACCCTTTGCCAACAGCCAGCTGGGCGAGCATCTGCATGACCCGCATTTCCATGACCACGGCAATGTATGGCAGAACAGCAACCCGAACACCGCATGGAAAGAGACGCTGGAGCACGCCGTAAAGATCGGCCTCGGCACCAGAGAATATGAGCTGATCACAATGAAGTGACTGCACTGTGCAGCTGAAAACACAAAGCTATAAAAGCCCAAAAGAGCGTACCGTCTGTTTCGCGGTACGCTCTTTTCTTATCTGACGCTCTGAAACTTCCGGGCACACGTCAGGCACCCTTTAGTACAGCATCGTTCCGTTGTCTGCAAAATAATGTGTGGCATTGTCAATGACAGCAAAGCCGGTCACCATGCCGCCGTCGGTTCCGAGATAATACCAGGAGCCGTTCAGGTTCAGCCAGCCGGTGGACATCCAACCGTTTCCGTCAAAGTAGTACCAGCGGTTGTTGATCTTCTCCCAGTTGTTTTTGGTATAGGAGCCATTGGCATGCGGATACCACCAGCGATTGCTGCCGTCCTTTGCCTGCGTCCAGATGCCCGACTGCATGGTAGGACCTGCAGAGCTGATTGCGGTACCGGCAGTGGTGGTGCTTGAGGTCTTGTATACCACATACTCCGACGACTTCTCATAGTCTGTCCAGCCGTCGCTCTCCTTACCGCGCACCTTGAAGTAGTACTCACCTTCCTTGCTCAGTTCATTGGCGAAGCTGACATTATTGCTGCCGCCGGTTACCTTCTTGGTCGTTACTACCTGTCCATTCCGGTACAGCACAACGGAGAACTGCTTCAGATTGCCGGAATAGCTCCACTTCGCCTTCTTGCCCTCCCAATATGCTGAGTTAATGCTGCCGCTGATGGTTTTCTTTGATGATGAGCTACTGCTGCTTGTGGAGTAGGTGTAAGGATATGTGCTGACATATTCGTCGATGGCAGCCGCCATTGCGATATCATAGGCATCCTGCGGGGTCATATCTCCCCAATCCTCACCGTTGATGACGGACTGATTGTACTCCTGCTCAATCAGGTCTGAAATCTCCTGGGATGTTCTCTCATACCAGCTGTCATATTCATCCGCATAAGCCGGCACACTCATCAGCATAGCTGCCGCTGCCATCACCATTACCACTCTCTTCAGTTTCATACTCGCTCCCTTCGCGCTGCCGTACCAAATATACGCATCTTTCACCAATTCAGAATCTCGTATTCATAAACTCTGTGCACATATTATACCACAAAAGGACACAAAAGGGACACACTTTTACGTGTGTCCCCTCACTTCTTTCAGGAGCTGGCTCCTGTTTCTTATGCTAACCCTCCTTACTGGATGGTGATGTACTTATGCTCAGGCTGCTTCGGCTGCATATCCTTCTTCGGTACCAGCAGCTTCAGGACGCCATCGTTGAAGGAAGCTTTGATGTCCTCTTCCTTCAGGGCATCGCCGACGTAGAAGCTCCGGCTCACCGTACCGGTATAACGCTCCCGGCGGATCACTCTGCCGTTCTTGTCCTTATCGTCATTGTTCTGGGTCTGGGCAGCGGTGATGCTGAGATAGCCATCCTTCAGCTCCAGCTGCAGGTTCTCCTTGCTGTAGCCCGGAAGCTCTACATCCAGCTCGTAGCTGTCGGAGGTTTCCACAATATCGGTTCTCATGAGACCGCTCTGGTTCTTGCTTCTCTGATTTGCTGCATAGCAGTCATTAAAGAAATCTTCCATCAGTCCATCATTGAAAATACTCGGCATATACAACATAATTCATTCCTCCTTATCGTATTCTTTATGTCTTTCGGATTTCATGGATCCGAAGCCTTTTTCTCTTTACATCCTGTATTATAGCACGATTGTTAGCACTGTCAAGCAGCGAGTGCTAATTATTTTTATTTTTTTATCCTCTATCTTTTATACCAAACAAAAAAACTTGGCTATACGCTCGCCGCCATACAAAAAGGAGTCTGCGAAGCAGACTCCTCTCTCCATATCACGATAATACTTCTTATTCCTGCTTTCCTTCTCCAGAAAAGTACTCCTTCGTAAGCTTCACGACCGTGCCGGAAAGAAGCAGCAGGGCAATGAGGTTCGGAATACTCATGAGACCGTTAAAGGTGTCCGCAATGTCCCAGAGCAGGCCCAGATCCACCGTTGCACCCAGAATGCAGACAAAGGAATAGGCCACAAAGAACGGCTTCACGATCTTGCTGCGGAAGAGAAATTCCACGCAGCGGGAGCCGTAGAGTCCCCAGCCGATGATCGTGGAAAATGCGAAGCAGCACAGGGAAATGGCGGTAAAGATCGTCGCCCAGCTGCCGTAGGTCACCGTAAAGCCGGAAATGGTCAGCTCCGCACCTGCAGCCTGTCCGTAGCCCACTGCGGTACCGCTGCAGAGAATCACCATGGCAGTCAGTGTGCAGATCACGATGGTATCCGCAAAAACCTCAAAGATGCCGGAGAGTCCCTGCTTCACCGGCTTCTTCGTCTCCGCACAGGCGTGCGCGATGGAGCCGGTACCGAGACCCGCCTCATTGGAGAAAATGCCCCGGGACACGCCCTTCTGCATGCTGACGAAAATGCTGCCGATCATACCGCCTGTGAAGGCCTGCGGATCGAAGGCACCTGCAATAACAGAAATCAGCACCTGCGGCAGCCGGGGAAGATTCATAAGGATCACGCCGAAGGCCAGAACCACGTAGAAAAGGGCCATGAAGGGCACCAGCTTTGCGGTCACGCTGCCGATCCGCTTAATGCCGCCCAACAGCACCAGCGCCACCAGCATTGCACAGATAATGCCGATGATCAGATTCACAGAGGAAAGCTGCTCATTCCCGATGAGACCGTATTCCAACGCCGCCGTATCGATGGCGGTCACGATGGTATTTACCTGGGTGGCATTGCCGGTACCGAAAACCGTCAGCGCGCCAAAGAGGGCATAGAGCACCGCAAGGAACTGCCAGTTTTTTCCGAGACCATTCTTGATGTAGTACATGGGACCGCCGACCCACTCTCCCGCTTCGTTCTTTTCCCGGTAGAGTATCGCCAGCGTTACCTCCGCAAACTTCGTACACATACCAAGAAGAGCGGAGCACCACATCCAGAACACGGCACCGGGTCCGCCGATGGCGATAGCACCCGCCACGCCGGCAATGTTGCCGGTGCCCACCGTACCGGCCAGCGCGGTACAAACCGCCTCAAAGGGCGTCATGGAGCCGTCCGTGGACTCCTTCTTTCGGAACATACGTCCGATTGTGGTTTTCATCACATAGGGGAAGCGCCGAATCTGCAAAAAGCCTGTGCGGATACTGAGCAGCAAGCCCACGCCAATGATGCAGACCATCGCCGGGACGCCCCAGATAAAGCTGTTGACCGCCTGGTTGACGGCTGTAATCATTTCAATCATAAGTTCTCTTTCTCCAGTCGTTTTGTTGTCACACCTTTACTTCTTCGGGAATGAGCTGTACTGCTGTCCCGTGGTCAGCTGATAGCCCCGGTACTGCACGAGTTCGGATACAGTCACAAGCTGGAAGCCCTGCTGCACCAGCGCCGGAATGATGGTGGCCTGCGCCTCCACCGTGGATGCCCAGATTTCATGCATCAGGACAATGTCGCCGTCCTTCACCTTGCCCACCACAGCCTCAGCTGTCTTCTGCGCGCTCTTGGTCTTCCAGTCCAGCGTGTCGATGGACCAGTAGATCATGGGCATGCTCACGTTGGCCCGGACAGTGCTGGTAATGTTTCCGCCCGGCAGACGGCACAGTGTCGGCGTCACACCGCTTACCGATGCAATCGCTTCATTGCACTTGGAAATCTCTGATCGAATGGCCGCTGCCCCCAGCTTATTGTAATAGCTGTGGTCATAGGAGTGGTTCGCCACCTCCATACCGTCCTTCACCATGCGCTGTACCTCAGCAGCATTCTTTGCCACCCGATTGCCCACCAGGAAGAATGTCGCTCTGCCGTTATACTGCTCCAGGATGTCCATGATCTTGTTGCCCTTAGCACTGTCCGGTCCGTCATCATAGGTCAGGGCCACCATGGGCTTTGTAAGGTCCAGCTGCCGGCCGTTGCTCATGGCCAGATTGCTGTTCCCGCTCTCGGCCGCCGCGGTTTCCTGGGCAGCGCTCTGACTCTGTGTCGAAGCAGATGTTTCTGTACTTGCGCTGCTCTCCGTGGTCTGGCTGCCGCCGTCTGTGGGCTGCGCTGCCGTCTCCACGCCGTTCGTCACCTGCTCGCCGGCGGGTGCTGATGTGCCGTCCGGCGCTGCCTGTCCTGCCGCAACTGTCACCTTTTCGCCGGTGTCGCTGTTGGTCCAGACCGCCTCTCCCGGACCCGACCGTTCATAATTCCAGCCTGCCAGGGCCTCCGTAGACAACAGAACACACATAAGTCCTGTCAGCACAGCTTTTGTCCATTTTTTTCTCATTTTCCTCTACTCCTCTCTATCGCTTCCCGATGGCGAAGCAGGCCACCGCACTCGCCGCCGCCACGTTCAGGGAATCTACACCGTGGGCCATGGGAATCTTCACCGTATACTCGCAGGCCGCTATCGTTTCCGGCAGCAAGCCCTCCCCCTCCGTACCGAGAATCAGAGCCAGCCGCTCCGCTTCCCTTAACTGCGGGTCCTCTATGCCAATGCTGTCGTCCCGCAGTGCGAGGGCAGCCGCCTGAAATCCCAGTTGATGCAGCATTTTGAGGTCCGCGCCGTTCTGCTCTCCCTTTATCTTCGGAAAGCAGGTCCAGGGAATCTGAAAAACCGTTCCCATGCTGACTCGGGCCGCTCTCCGGTACAGGGGATCGCTGCAGCCGCTGCTGAGGATCACCGCGTCCATGCCGAGGGCCGCCGCAGAACGGAAGATGGCACCCACATTGGTGGGGTTGACAACATTTTCCAAAACCACAATTCTACGTGCATCCTTCAGTACCGCTTCCACCGCAGGAAGCGGGCGGCGCCGCATCGCACAGAGCAGTCCCCGGGTCATGGGGAAGCCTGTCAGCTGCCGAAATTCTGCCACAGAAAGCACAAAGACCGGAACGTCTCCGGCCTTCTCCAGCAGCGCCTCTGCCTTCGGAAGCTCACTCTCCTCCGTCAGAAAGGATAGCGGCACATAGCCCGCCTGCAGCGCACGCCCGATCACGTTCGGACTCTCAGCTATGAACACCCCGGGCTCAGGCTCATAGATATGCTGCAGCTGGTTCTCGTTGTATGCCGTATACAAGGAAAGCGCCTCACTCTGAAGCTTTCCGCCGCTGATGATCCTCGCCATTAAAGGAATTCCACCTTTCCGGTTTCGATATCATAGACCGCGCCGACGACCTTAGGTCCCAGCTCCTTCTCATCCTGCTGGAGCTTAAAGCTCTCCTCTACCCGGCGGATGCTGTGCCGTACATTTTTCACACAGGCCTCATAAGGATCGGTTTCATCCCCGATGGCCTCCGCGATGTCGTCCAATATGTAGCGGATGAAGCCCTCGTCCTCACGGTTATGCGCCAGCACCGCGCCCACAGCCCCGCACTGGGTGTGCCCCATGATCAGCAGCAGAGGACAATGCAGGTGATGCTCCGCGTATTCGATGGAGCCCAGCTGATGCCGGTCGATGACATTTCCCGCAAGACGGATCACAAAAAGCTCGCCGATCCCGGCGGAAAAGATGCTCTCCGGGATCACCCGGGAATCCGAGCAGGTGATGACGATAGCGCAGGGCTTCTGTCCCTTCACTGCTGTTTTCAGCCGCACCGCCGGGGAAATGTCGCCGGGGTTCTGCTGTGCTGTCAGGTACCGCTCATTGCCCTCCCGCAGCCTTTCAAGAACCTCCTCTGCCGTCCATTTTGTATTCTCCATTTCCATATCTCCTTTATGTAAACAACCACACTATTAAGGAAACGCCGATCAAACAAACACTTCCTTATATTTTCAAACTTCCGCTTTCTTCCTTCCGGCCTGCCGCTTCAGCCAGAAAAAGGCCGCCAGACAGACGAAGTCGGAAAGCAGGGAGCCGCAGGCTGAGGCAAGTCCCATCGGGAACAGTGTCTCCACCACCTTCGATGCAAAGTAAGCGCCCGGCAGACGTACAACAAGGATTGAAATCAGATTGTGCAGGAAGGACAGTTCCGACCTTCCCAAGGCACAGAAATAACCGCTGAAGCTGAACTGGATGCCGCCGAACACGCCGTCCCAGATGTAGCTGCGAATGTACTGACCTCCCGCAATCTGCACCGCAACATCCGTGGTGAAAAGCCCGACAATATTTTCCGCTGCCAGCTGTACACCCGCCGCAAAGCAGAGACTCAGCCCCACCGCCATGATAATGGCACAGCGCAGGACGGAAACAGCTCTCTCCGGCTTTCCGGCACCAATGTTCTGGGATGCCAGCGCCGATACGGTGGACAGCATGGAGGACGGGATCAGGAAGACAAAGCTCATGATCTTCTCCACAATGCCCACGGCCGCCGCATCCGTGAGACCTCTCTGGTTCGCAAAAATCGTAATCAGCACGAAGGACACCTGAATGAAGCCGTCCTGCAGTGCCACCGGGATACCGATTTTCAGAAGCTGCCGCAGCACCGCCGGCAGAGGACAGAAATCCTCTCTCCGCACCGCCAGCATTTTCCTCTTCAGGATGACGGTAAGGGCTGCCGCTACACTGACGGCCTGGGCTATCGTGGTGCCCAGTGCTGCGCCGGCCGGTCCCATGTGCATGGCACCCATGAAGAGATAGTCCAACGCGATGTTGCAGGCACAGGCCAGCGCAATGAAGTACATGGGGCTCTTGCTGTCGCCCTTTCCCCGGAAAATGGAGCTCAGCACATTGTAGGCGGTAATGAAGGGAATACCCAGAAAACAGATCCGGAGATACTGCCGGGTTCCCGCCACTGCCTCCGCCGGTGTGGACATGATGGACACGATGGGACCCACCAGAAAGAAGAGCACTGCTGTCAGAATCACTGCTATCCCCGTGAACAAAATCACGGTATTGCCGATGGCCTGTCCGGCCTCCCGCTCCCGCTTGCCGCCGACAGCCTGTCCGATGCAGACCGTCGTGCCCATCGCGAGCCCCACCAGCATGACCGTCAGCATGTGCATCACCTGGGAACCGATGGAAACCGCCGTTGTGGAGGCCACACCGTCGAACTGTCCGATGATAAAAAGATCTGCCATTCCGTACAACGTCTGCAGAAAGTAGGAAAGAAAATAAGGAAGAGAGAAAAACACCACACCCTTCCAGACACTTCCCTGCGTCAGATCCTTTTCCATACGATTCATATTATAAGTCCTCCAATGCAAATATCTTTTTCAGTATACACTATGGTCATCCATTTGGCATGAAGTTTTTCACCTTATTTTGCGGGCTGTGCTATAATGGTAAAATATGCGTAAAGCATGAACACCAAAACAATGGAGTCTATACTATGGAATATAAACATGCTGATCGTCTCGATCATTTTTCCACCGGCATTTTCGCTGCTATGGATGAAAAAAAGTCCGAGCTGCTGAAGGCCGGACGGAAGGTCTATAACCTTTCTATCGGCACACCGGATTTCCGGCCCCCGCAGCACATCATGGACGCTGTAGAAGCCGCTGTCCGGGACCCGGAGAACTACAAGTACTCTCTGACAGACAGCGAGGAGCTGCTGAACAGTCTGGTGGCCTATTACAAGCAGCGCTTCGGCGTAGACATTACCCCCTCCATGATTACCGGTGTGCACGGCACCCAGGAGGGTATGGGACATCTGGGCATGGCCCTGCTGAATCCCGGCGACTGTGTGCTGCTCCCGGATCCCGGCTATCCCATCTTTGAAGCCGGCTCCTATCTCGGCGGCGCGGAAATTCACTATTATGAGCTGACAAAGGAGAATCATTTCCTGCCGCAGCTGTCTGAAATTCCGGAGGAAATTCTGCAGCGGACAAAGTACATCGTACTCTCCTATCCCTCCAATCCGGTAGGCGCTGCCGCTCCGAAATCCATGTATGAGGAAATGATCCGCTATGCGCAGAAATATCATTTCCTGATCATCAACGACATGGCCTATTCGGATATCATTTTCGACGGAAGAGAGGGCTTCTCCTTCCTGTCCCTCCCCGGCGCCATGGATGTGGGCGTGGAATTCTTCTCACTGTCCAAATCCTTTAATCTCACCGGCTTCCGCCTGTCCTTTCTGATCGGAAACCAGTCCGTCATCGACGCACTGAAGCTGCTCCGCAGTCAATATGACTTCGGCATTTCCTATCCGGCCCAAAAGGCAGCCATTGCGGCGCTCACAGGTCCGTTGGATATGGTGAAGGCGCAGTGCCGGGAATACCAGGCGCGCCGGGACGCTCTCTGCGGCGGTCTCCGGGACATCGGCTGGGACGTGCCGAATTCCGAGGGCACCATGTTCACCTGGCTGCCCGTGCCGGAGGGCTACACCAGCATGAGCTGCATTGAAACGCTGATGGATACCTGCGGCGTCATTGGCACCCCCGGTACCGCCTTCGGTCCGAAGGGGGAGGGTTATATCCGCTTCGCCCTTGTGAAGCCGGTGGAGGAGCTTCAGGAAATCGTATCCATAATCGGAAAGAATTTCCCCTTTAAATCGAAAACAACTACGGCATAATTCGAAATTGCTCCGCAATTTCAATCATTCAAGACCTGTTCGAAACAGGCTTATTTATCAGGAGGCATACAATGGCTCGAAATTTAACACTTCTCACAGATTTTTATGAGCTCACCATGATGCAGGGCTACTATAAATGTCAGAAGATGGACCAGGAGGTAATCTTCGACATGTTCTATCGGAAAAATCCCTGCGGCAACGGCTTCGCCATCTGCTGCGGTCTGGATCAGGTAATCGACTATATCCGAAATCTGAATTTCAATGAGGACGATATCGACTATCTCCGCTCCCTCGGCACCTTTGACGAGGAGTTCATCGACTATCTCCGCGGCTTCCACTTCACCGGCTCCATCTATGCGATTCCGGAGGGCACCGTGGTCTTCCCCCGGGAGCCGCTGGTAAAGGTCATCGCCCCCGTAGGCGAGGCGCAGCTGGTAGAAACCGCTATACTGAACATCATCAATCATCAGTCTCTCATCGCCACCAAGGCCTTCCGCGTCTGCTATGCAGCCCAGGGCGACGGCGTCATGGAGTTCGGCCTTCGCCGGGCCCAGGGACCGGATGCCGGCATTTACGGTGCCCGGGCCGCTGTGATTGCGGGATGTGTGGGCACCTCCAATGTGCTCACCGGAAAGCGCTTCTCCGTGCCGGTTCTGGGCACTCATGCCCATTCCTGGATCATGTCCTTTGAGGATGAGCTGACCGCCTTTGAAGCCTTTGCCCGTATCTACCCGAACAACTGCATCCTTCTTGTGGACACCTATGATACACTGAAGAGCGGCATTCCCAACGCAATACGCTGCTTTAACAAAATGAAGGCCGAAGGCATTGAACTGAAGCGCTACGGCATCCGCATGGACTCCGGCGACCTGGCCTATCTCTCCAAAAAAGCGAAGCAGATGCTGACAGAGGCCGGTTATCCGGATGCCGTGATCTGCGCCTCCAACGATCTCGACGAGGACCTCATCATTTCCCTGAAGATGCAGGGCGCCACCATCAATTCCTGGGGTGTCGGCACCAACCTCATCACATCAGAGAATCAGCCGAGCTTCGGCGGCGTCTACAAGCTCGCAGCCATTAAGGGCTCAGACGGAAACTGGGTTCCCAAGATCAAGCTGTCCGAGAATTCCGAGAAGATCACGAATCCCGGCGACAAGCAGATTTACCGTCTCTATGACAACGAATCCGGCAAAGTGATCGCCGATTACATCGCGCTCTGCGATGAGGTGGTGGATTCTTCGCAGGATCTCACGATTTTCGACCCGATCGAAACCTGGAAGAAAACCACGCTGGCCGGCGGCAGCTACCATGTGAAGCCGCTGCTGGTGCCGGTTTTCGATCACGGCAAACAGGTTTACCACAGTCCGGCCACCATGGATATCCGTGCCTTTTGCAAGGAAGAGCTCAACACCCTTTGGGACGAATGTCTTCGTCTCCGCAATCCGCATGAGGTCTATGTGGATCTTTCCCAGAAGCTCTGGGAAACCAGACAGCAGCTGCTTTCCGAGCACGGACGCTAATGA
>CAZJQX010000036.1:0-20268 GCA_964548305.1 uncultured Lachnospiraceae bacterium | reverse complement strand
TATTCCAAAACGGATCACTCCGCTACTTTCATGCGGACAGTTTGGGTTGCAGATGGCCACGGCAAGTCCGTCCTGGAGCAGTTCTACAAATCCCTGACGGACGAACAGCTGGCCAGCATCAAAGTTGTTACAGGCGATGGTGCTCGGTGGATCACAGACTGCGTCAACGAATTCAATCCTGACTGTGAGCGTTGTGTTGACCCGTTTCACGTCGTTGAATGGGCCATGGATGCCCGAAGAGCCATTTTTTCTTGCTAAGGATATCGATTCAGCGATTCGTGATGACCTCCGGATACATATCATGCTTTGTCATACGATCCCATGCGACATGCTCCCACCTCGTACCCGGCTTGCCGTAGTTGCAGTAGGGATCAATGGAAATTCCGCCGCGCGGAAGAAACTTCCCCCACACCTCGATATACTTCGGATCCATCAGGCGGATCAGATCCTTCATAATGATATTCACACAATCCTCGTGAAAATCGCCATGATTCCGGAAGGAAAAAAGATACAGCTTCAGGCTCTTGCTCTCCACCATCTTCTCTCCAGGCACATAGGATATCGTAATCGTTGCGAAATCCGGCTGTCCGGTGATCGGGCAGAGGCTGGTGAACTCCGGGCAGTTGAATTTCACAAAATAGTCATTGTCCGGGTGCTTGTTTAAAAATGTCTCCAGCAACCCCGGATCGTAGTCGCCGCTATATTTCACATGCTGATTACCCAACAAACTCAGTCCTTCGTTTTCTCTCATCTTCTACCTCTTCTGAATGATTTTACTGTCATCGGTTACTGTAATGCTGGATCTTCTACGCCATTTGCCGCAAAAGCTCTGGCTCTGTCAATGCAGGTACCGCATTTGCCGCAGGGTTTTTCGCCGCCCTCATAGCAGGACCAGGTCAGTGCATAGGGCACGCCTAGCTTCAAGCCCAGCTTCACCACCTCTGCCTTATTCATTCTGACAAAGGGGGCCTCTATCTTAAGCTGGTGTCCGGAACCCTCATAAATTGCCTTGTTCATGGCATCATTAAAGACCTCTGAGCAATCCGGATAGGCAAAACCGGCGGCATCATCCGCATGGGCGCCATAGTAAATCAAACCGCAGTTTTTACTCAGGGCAATACTGGCGGCTGAGGACAGGAACAAACCGTTTCGGAAGGGCACATAGGTGCTGACCGGTTTTTCTCCTTTTGTATTCTGAATCTGTACTTCATAGCTTTCTTCTGGAATTTCTTCTTTCGACTGCTTCAGAAGAGAACAGTCTGAATACTGAAAGATCAGACTGAGGTCCAGAAACAGCTGCTCCACGCTGTAAAAGGCCGCTACCTTCTTTGCCGCCTCAATTTCCTTATCATGCTTCTGCCCGTAGGAAATGGACAGAGCCGTTACATTTTCTGCGCCGTATTTGCTGACAGCCAGTCCCAGAGCTGTGCTGGAATCCACGCCGCCGCTGGAAAGAACCAATACTCTCATATTTTTCTCCTTTGTCTTGTTATTTCAGATAAATCTGCAGGCTCGGATCTGCCCGAAAGGCACCTCTCAGCTCCGCCGTAAAGGTCCTGGTGTTGCTTTTCTTAATGCCCCTTGCCGTAACACAGCTATGACAGCCATCCAGCGTAACCGCTACATCCTTGCTGCCTGTGATTTCCGTGATAATGTCGGCGATATCCCGACCGATTTTTTCCTGTAGCTGGAGTCTTCTGCCGACCATATCGCAAACCCGCGCAATCTTGGATAGCCCGATCACGCTGCCGTGTGGAATGTAGGCAACCGTCGCCTTCATGTCATACATGAGCGCCATATGATGCTCGCAATAGGAAAAGAGGTCAATGTCCTTCATGACCACCACGCGCCCGTCCCGGAGCTGCGGTCCGCCTTCATTGTCCTCCTCCATACCGTCGGAAAAGGTTTTGTCGAACATCTGCGCAATCTCGTGGTTGCTGTAATTCATGCCGGCGAAGACTTCCTCGTACATCTTCGCAACCCGCTTCGGCGTGTCCTTCAAGCCTTCTCGCTCCGGATCATCTCCCAGGGCAATGAGGATTCCCCTGATATGCTCTTCAATGGCTTTTGTATCAATCATGCTCAGACACCTCTCTTCTCCGGATCCCAGATCACTTTATGCATCTGTATCTGTATTCTTGCATCGTTCAGCCGGTTTTCGAGCATATAGTTCACGATTTCCACCGGTTCAAGCCTTCCGAAAACCGGACTGAAGTAAACATGGCACCGGCTGATCAGATTCTGTTCCCGAATGATTTCGCCAGCCCGATTTAAATCCTCCCGACTGCCGCAAACAAATTTCACGCTGTCCTCTGGCAAAAGATACGCAAAATTTTCCATTCTCATACCCTGTTCACCGCCGCTGGATGGCGTTTTGTAATCCATGGTGAAGACCGGCCGCCGCTTACCGCAGAAGGGTGCAATCGGGACCGCACCGTTCGTTTCGATCTCCACCCGCAACGTGCCCTTCTCTGTTTCCTCCAAAAGAAGCGCGAGAAGCGCCTGCATTTCCCTCTGCAGCAGGGGCTCGCCGCCGGTCAGGGTGACATTTTTTATTCCGCTTTCCAGAATGTAGGCGAGAATCTCCTCTGGACTTTCCTCGGCATATGCGCAGTCAGCTTCATTGGCCCACATGGTATCGCAATAGCTGCACCTCAGATTACAGCCCTTAAAGCGAATGAATACCGCCGGCTCGCCAGCCCGGGGTCCTTCTCCGTTAATGCTGATGAATTTTTCTACGACTTGCATGATTCTTCATATGCCGCGCAGTTGTTCGGGGTCTCGTAGACCTCCACACGATGCACGCGGTATCCTTTCTCTTCAATCTTTTTGTAAAAATACTGCGCAAAATTCTCAGCAGTCGGCCGGAAGGGAACCTCATTCAGCTTGAAGCCTTCCTCCCGCAGGGCCTCTACGGTTTTCTCCCGCAGAGAACCATTTTCATAGATTAGGCTGTGATCTAATGCATCACAAAGCATCTTCAGAAGTCCTTTCAGCTCCGAAAAGTCGAAGAGCATGCCCCGCGTCTGCTGTTCCTCACTCAGCTGCTCACCTTGAATTTCCGCCAGCACTCGCCAGCGATGACCATGCACATTTCTGCATTTTCCTTCGTAATCCTTCAGAAAGTGTGCAGCATCAAAGCTATCCTCTGATTTGATATAAAACATAATTTTCTCCCAACTCGCCAATATGTAGTAACTGTTTAGCAACCAGAAAAATCACCAAAGCACTTCGCTGAGTAAATTCAGCTCTGCACTTTATGGATTTTTCTGGTGGTGCTAAACAATAACAAAAACGGCTCTGCGCAAAAACGCAGAGCCGTAGACAATCCAATTTCCCTATACAGTCCTGGTTTTGTTTAATGACAGGATGGTACAAACGAACTGTCAGCAACACATTGTTACAGGGGAGAGTATAAAAACTTATCACTTCAATGTCAATCCATTCTTACACTGCGTATTGCATGATCGTAGAAAATGCGATTTTCAGACCGGTAGGCAGGCTGCGCTTGTCGATCCACTCTTCGCGGGTATGCGCCAGTCTTCCGGAAACTGTGCCGATGGTGTTGGCCAGAATGCCGACGGACAGAGGTACGTTGGAGTCGGTGGAATAAGCGCCGTAATCCATTTCACCATCATAGAAGCTTTGAATAATGTCGGCGCTCTGTGCGGTAAAGATTTGGAGCGCATCTTTGTCGAGCGGCCCATTGCCGGGACGGACGCCGAGAAGCTCCACGGTCAGGTCGCCGCCGCGGGATTTTGCCCGTTCTACAGCAGCCTGGAAGCCTTGCTCCATCGTTTCAAGGCAGTGCTGCGAGGTGGAACGGAATTCGTATAGAATGGATGCAGACTGTGCAATGGAATTTACGGTGGAACCTCCTTCAAAACGGCCGACATTATAAGTGGTTTTTACTTCTGTCGGCGGTTCAATGCGGTAGAGATCCTCTACCAGTCCGCACAGGATTTCGATGGCATTCGCGCGACCGTAATCAAGATAAGAGTGACCGCCGGTGGTTTTGCAGGAAATTCGGTAACGGTAGGAGCCTACGGCGGAGCTTGTGCACTGGGAAATATAGCCGTCGAAGGAATAGAAGTATTTGATCTTTGCACCGTACTTTTCAAAAATAGTTTTGATGCCGTCGGAGTTGCCAAGGCCCTCTTCGCAGCTGTTGGCAACGATCAGGATACCGTGCCGCATGGGCGTCTTGTTCTGAATCAGGTAGCGGGCACAGAGCATCAGATTCACAAGATTTGAGGTATCGTCGCCGATACCGGGCGCGTGCAGAGTGTTTTCGTCTTCTGTCATAGGCAGTGTTTCCGTGTCCGGGAAGACAATGTCGGTGTGCGCGGCAAAAACAATCAGTTCTGAATCCTCGGCACAGCCGATTTTAACAATTACATTTTTCATTTCATCAATGCTGACATCCTGTGCACCGGCGGTCTGAAACCAGTCTTTAATGAAGGCGGCGCGCAGATCCTCGTGACGGCTGGGTGAAGGGATCCGCCCGAGTATTTTCAGCAGCGCGAGCTGCTCCTCCTGCAGGGAAGCGGCGAAGGCCTCGGCCTGTTTTTTAATGTCTTTGTTCATAACAAAATCCTTTCCAATGGCTGTCCGACACCGCATCGAGAAAAGATGCGGCGTCGGACAAATATCTTTGTTTATGCTGTGGGAATCAGAAGATGGGGTAGATGGTCATGATCCATCCGACGGTCACGATGGTGATAACAATAGCAGGCAGAATGCCCATTTTCACAAGATCCTTTACACTGTAGTTGCCGGCACCCATCATGATCGGCACAGCCGGTGTGGCAAGCGGAGAGAAAAATGCCGTCATGGCAGCAATCATGCACAGCATGATCGGACCGATGGGGTTGGCACCCATAGACTTACAGATCATAATGTAAAGCGGTGTGAAGATAGAGTAGATGCCGAGGTTCAGCATGAACTGTGTCAGGACAAAGGGTACGAGAAAGAAGATGAGTCCGGCCAGGTAATTGTTGTTGGTTTTCACAATGATGCCGGAAAGCTGATTTCCGATCAGATCTGCAGCGCCGGTGTTGGACAGTGCCGTGCCGATGCCGAGCGCGCCAACATAGAGGAGGACCATGCTGAGATTCATGCTGCTGATGAGTTCCTGCTTCTTGAGAACACCGGAGGCAGCAATCACCAGTGCGCCGGCCATAGCAATTTCCCAGGTCTTAAGACCGATCTTTGAAGAGAAGAGCAGGCCGAGCAGCACAACGATAAAGGTGACGTAGCCGATTACCTCACGTACAGGAGACAACGGCTCCTGGGCTTTCTTTGCGGTCTGGGTGCCGCCGACATTTTCCTGAACCTGAATATCCGGCGCAAATCGCGGAATAACGAAGATGGCCAGAAGCATGATCACAATCATGGTCGGAAGTTTTGCCTTGGTAATGTCCATCAGCCCCATGCTGTAGTCTGTGTAGTCGTAGGCCTCCAGGAAGCCCTGAATTCTGGCCAGCTCACTGATGGAGGAACTGAAGGGCAGCGTGATCACGGTACCGATGGCGGTGATGCCCAGAGAAAACATCATTTTGGAAGGATTCACCTTCATTTCGCGGCAGACGCCGAGCGCCATGGGGAAAACAATGGAGAAGCAGACCACGGCGCTGGGAATAAACTGTGCGAGAATACAGGTGAGGATGACATATCCGGCGAGCACCTTGGTGAAGGATCCCTTGCTGATGCGGCAGATATAGTCGGAAATTCGGGTGATCATCTGGGTGCGGTTCAGGCCGGCAGCGACGATGAACATACTGGCCATAAGGATTGCGCTGGAGTTTGCAAAGCAGCCCAATGCATCAGACGGCTCCAGACAGCCGGTGATGGTAAGCACCAACATGGAAATCAGTGCAGTCACCGTGATGGAAACGTACTTGCCGCCGAAGGCAAAGCCCAGCAGCGTGAGAATGAAGATAATGAGGCATAAAGTCATTTGGCTCATAGCGGCTCCCTTTCTGGGGGTATTGAAATTGTTTATAGATTGCTTCGCGCTCTCCCCCATGAGAACGAAGGACCTTCAGCTGTCCAATCTCCTGAAATGACAGCTGAAGAAAAGAAAAAGGAGCAAAGAACCGCGGCTTTTTAGGGTCTCGCTTCTTTGCTCCTCTTGTATATCGAAATTGTAAACCTTGACGGTCATAAAGCACAAATATAATATATTTACCGAAAGCTATAAAAAATGCGAATAGGATGAGACGGAGGCAGAGAGAATGAGGATAGAGAACCTGTTTTATGCGGTGGAGATTGCGGATACCGGGTCGTTTTCCCAGGCGGCCAGAAATCTTTATGTGTCGCAGCCGAATCTCAGTCATGCGGTACGGCAGCTGGAGGAACGCTTTGGCAAGCGCATTTTTGAACGATCCTCGTCCGGTGTGATTCTGACACCGGAGGGGCGGGAGCTCATTGAACGTTTCCGGATTATGAAGCGGCAGTATGATGAGGTACAGGAAATGTTGGAGTGCCCGGAGCGGGAGACACGGCGGATGCTCAGAGTGGTGACGCTGAACTGCAATCGTGTGGCTGGGGCTTTTTCTGTATTGCTTCAGCGCTATGCGGACCAGCCGATCAGCTTTTCCATGCTGAATTACAGCGTGCTGGACAAGCTTCTTCCGGAGATTGAGAAAGGACAGTCGGACTTTGCCATCATCGGCACACTTTCACCCTATGTAAAAAATGTGAAGAACAAGCTGCATAACCTTGGAATTGAATATCATTGGCTTTCGAGAGAACACATTTCCGTGGTGGTCGGACCGAGCAATCCGCTGTTCAGTCGGGAAGCAGTAAATGCTGCGGAGCTTGCGCCGTATTCGGTCATTCAGTACGGGAGCACGGAAGAAGATCCTTCCTATTCCATGGTATACGAGGCAGGACTTTACCGCATTGCCCGTGGAATGGTACAGGTTTCCAGCCGGGAGCAGTTCTATTCGGCGATTCGGGATACGACGGTGGTGGGGCTCGCATCAGAAAATTCCCGCAAGCTGCGGGAGGGCAATGAACTGCATTATCTCCGTCTGTCGGACTGCACTGCGGAGGCGGAATTTGCCTGGATTAAGCTGGAAAGAATGCCCATGTCGCCTTTGGCGGAGGAGCTTCTACAGGAAATGAATGCGTATTTTTAAATGCTTGACATGGCTTCCATGCAAGTCGAGCCGTATTTCTGTGGTCTGTCTGCTGTACATGTAATTCTTACAAATCTGTCATAATTCAGTCATGAACAGTTTATGGAGGAAAGCTAGATTATAGATAGTATCTATTGTAGGAATATGCAATTCAGAAGGGGGATTTTTATGGTTGCATTAGTAGGCTTTTTGATGATCATAGCAATCGTTGCATTGCTGCTAAAAGGAAAGATGTCGCCGATCGTGGTACTCACCGTGGTGCCGACCATCGCCGCATTGATCCTTGGGTTTGCACCGGCGGAGGTCATGGATTTTATTTCCGAAGGCATTAAGACCACCACCAGCAATGGTATTCTGTTTATTTTCTCTGTTATTTACTTCGGTGTTTTGGCAGACACAGGTCTTTTCGATGTGATCGTAGGATGGCTTGTGAAGAAGGCTGGAAACAATGTTATTGCAGTCACTGTGGTGACGGCCATTATCGCCACAATCGCGCATCTGGATGGTACAACAGCCGTTACCGTGCTGATTACCATTCCGGCTATGCTCCCGGTTTACAAGAGAATGAAGATCGATACCAGAATTCTTCTCTGCATTACCGGTGCCTGCATGGGTGTTATGAATCTGCTTCCCTGGGGCGGCCCGACTGCAAGAGCAGCCACTGTCCTGCAGATGGATGCAACAGAGCTCTGGCACATGCTGATTCCGATTCAGATTGTCGGTTGTGTTATGAATATCGTTCTGGCTGTACTCATGGGTCTTCTGGCCATCAAGCAGGGTGCCGGCGCCGGAAAGGGTGTTGAGGAGGCCATGGATGAGAAGGAGAAGAAAGAGGCAGATGCCCTGAGAAAGCCGAAGGGATTCCTGATTTTCAACTTCCTGCTGACTGTTGGTGTCATTGCGCTGCTTTCCATTGGATTCGGAAAGTCCTATGTTGTATTCATGCTGGGTCTCTGCATCCTGCTGGCAGTGAACTACCCGGATCAGAAAATCCAGAACAAGCTTGTGAAGAAGCACGCACCGGCAGCCCTTTCTATTTCTGCGACACTGTTCGCTGCCGGCGCAATGGTAGGTATCTTTGACGGCACGAGCATGCTGACAGAAATGGCAAGCGCCATCATGGCCATCATTCCGGCAGCCCTCGGCAAGTATATTCACTTCATTTTCGGTCTGCTGGCACTGCCCCTTGGCCTTTGCGTTGGTACAGATGCTTATTTCTACGGCATTATGCCGCTGGTTATGCAGGTCGGCGAGACCTACGGTGTGGCAAGCCTGAATACGGCACTCACCATGATCATCGGAAAGAATCTTGCGCTCATGGTCAGCCCGCTGGTACCGGCTACTTATCTGGCCATCGGTCTTACCGGCACCGAGCTGAAGGATCATATGAAGTTCAGCATTGCGCCTTATTACATCGTTAGCGTGATTATGCTGGTACTTGGCACAGTTATGGGTATCATCACTTTCTGATAACAGACGCGTGAACGATTCGGGCATCACAGGTAAATCTGAAAAGAACGACGAGGCAGCTCTGATGAGGGGCTGCCTTTTCTGTAGCCTGGGGAAATGTCTTCGGTGCGAAGGCATTTCCCTAAGCTGCTTTTCGGGCATTTCGCTTGTCAGGGGGACGGTGTGCGGCTAAACTGTATGGTAGATAAGGAACGAGGAGGGAGCCCCATGAAAACAGAAGAGGTTCTGGTGGTGGACGATGAGAGAGCTATCCGGCTCGCAATCGGTGCGGCGCTTCGGCGGGAGGGCATGCATATAACGGAGGCGGCAGATGGCCGGGAGGCACTGGCATTTCTGAAGCAGCAGCGATTCAGCCTGGTGATTCTGGATGTGATGATGGAGGACATCGGAGGATATCAGGTGCTGCAGAGCATGCGCGCAGACGGCGACAATACACCGGTGATGATGCTTTCCGGAAAGTCAGATGAGATGGATCAGGTGCTGGGGCTCGGTTTCGGTGCAGACAGCTATCTGACGAAGCCCTTTCATACTGCTGTGCTGATTCAGACGGCGAAGGCACTGATCCGGCGGAGTGAGATATACAGCCGGACAAGCTCTGCGGCGCTTCGGCAGGGGCCGTTTACGGTGGATACGCTGAAGATGGAATGCCTGAAAAACGGGGAACCGCTGAGCTTTACGGCACGGGAGCTGGCGCTTTTTCGTTTTCTGATGGATAATTCCGGACAGGTATTTACAAAGGGACAGCTGTATGCGCAGGTCTGGAACGAAGCTGTGGTGGATGACAACACCATTACAGTTTATATCAAGCGGATACGGGACAAGATAGAAGAGGATCCGAGAAACCCGCGCTATCTGAAGACCATTCGCGGCATAGGATATATGCTGGATCTAAAATAAGTTTAGGAAGAATTTATGCGGCAGTTTAAAGAAAAAGCGCAATTTAAGCTGATATTGACGGCGCTAAGCGTCATTTTCGTGATGTCCCTTTTTATGATTCTTGCTTGCGGCTGGTTCTATCAGCGTTATGAGGATTCGCTGATTGATACGGAGAAGAGTCAGCTGCAGACTATCGCCGGCATTATCGGAAACAATCTGAGCAGCAGTATCTCCCGGGAGCTGGAGGAGACAGAACTCTGTTTTGGAGACGAAGCGGTGGCGAATCAGATGAACAAAGCACTGCTGGAAAGAAAATGCATCTTTTTTCTGCAACAGAATCCGACGCTTTACAGCAGAATCGTGCTTGCACTTCCGGACGGCAGCATGGAGTGTTTTTCAGTGGATGGAGAGACGGTTTCCTGTGATGCGGCCGGGGAAAATGATGTAAAGCGGCTGGAATCGGCGGAAGCAGCTGAAGAGACCAGGATCAGCGGAAAGGAGCTCGCGGAAGACGGATGGTATGAAATGTATGTGACGCGGGAAATTCAGGCGGAAGACGGTGCTTTTCGCATCATGCTTGCGCTGCGTCTGCAGACCATCTATGAGGAAATTGTGGCACCGGTTAAGATCGGACAGAATGGCTATTCGGTTGTGAAGGATGAAAATCTGGATATCATCATGCATCATGCAGAGGACCAGATTGGCATGGAAGCGGTTACGGGCAGAAGCAACCGCTATCCTGAACTGAATCTCAGCAGTCTTGCATACCTGACAGAGAGGCAGAAAAACGAAGAGCAGGGAACGGATATTCTGAACAGCTATGTCTGGGACGATCCGGAGCTGCCAAGTGTAACCCGTTTGGTCGCATTCACCGCCATTTACATACAGAATGAACGCTGGATTGTGAATTCCACACTGCCGCTGACGGAGCTTTCTGAACCGCTTACGAAAATGATGTGTACGCTGGTGATGCTGGGCTTCGGCTACATTTGCCTGGTGGTGCTGATCACGCTCTTTTTTATGCGTAGTCGCTTTCGTACAGTCAGTCAGGGAAAGGAAATTCAGTATCTCAAGGAAATTAATCACGGCATGGAGCTTTTGGCAGAGAAGAACAATGAACTTCGGCATCTGCAGCGTGTGCAGTCTCTCGGCATGATGGCGAGTCATATTGCCCATGAGTTCAATAACTACCTGACACCGGTTCTGATTTATACAGATCTGTTGGAAAATGATCCGGAAATTTCTGAGGAAAATCGGGAAATGGTGAAGGAAATGGCGCATTCTGTGGATCGTGCGGCGGCACTGTCCAAGGAGCTGCTCGCTTTTTCCCGTCAGGATACCGGCGTGCGGCTGCAGCGCCTGAATTTCACAGAGGAGGTGCAGACGGCACTTACTGTGATTGGGCAGCTTGCACCGGCAAAGATTACAGTGGAAACGAGAGTTACGGAAGAAAATCTGTATATCATGGGACGACAAGGGATGGCAGAGCATATTTTGATGAATCTTTGCAAGAATGCTTTTCAGGCGATGGAGCAGAGTGCAGAAAAGCGGCTTGAAATTTCATTTCAAAGGGATGCGGCCGATGTTCTTTTACGGGTGCGGGATACCGGCTGCGGCATCGGTGCAGAAGCACAAAAGCAGATTTTTGAGCCTTTTTACACAACAAAGGGCTCCAGACAGGGTACTGGACTGGGCCTTTCTGTGGTACAGAATATTCTGCGCTCTGTGGGCGGCAGTATAGAGGTTGAAAGCCGGCCGGAAGAGGGCACTTGCTTTTCCGTGCGGATACCGGAGGAAACCGGTGAGCGAAAGCGTCTGCAGCACGTCAGCCGCATCGCCGTCATTTCCCCGGACCCGATACTGCGGAAATGGAAGCGGACGCTGGAAAAGGGAAATTACCGTGTGGATGCCTATGAGCATCCGGCTGCAATTCTGTCCAGTGTGCAGAAGGATGCATCGCTGTACCAGATGCTGATTGTGGAACAGCAGCTCGGTGCTATGAGCGGCATAGATCTCTGCGAGGTGGTGCGGCGGGCAAATCCGGAAATTCGGTTGGTTCTGACGGCAGAAAAGACAGAAACGGAATATGAGTGGTATCTGAACAACGGAATGATCGATCGTTTCGTGACGAAATCGGAGCTGCAGAGGGAGCTTGAGAAGATGCTTGGCGATATTTCCTTGACCTGAAGTGAACTTCAAGTGCTATGATAGGAAATACTGGATTGTGTCGTACAATTCGGCAGCGTTGTTAGATGAACAGGTAAAGGAGAAAAACGATGGCAAAGACATTGGTAGCATATTTCAGCGCAAGCGGTGTAACAGAGGCTGTGGCAGAGAAGGTAGCTAAAATAGCGGGTGCAGACCTCTTCGAGATCAAGCCGACGGTTCCCTATACAGAGGAAGATCTCAACTGGATGGACAAGCAGTCCAGAAGCACGCTGGAAATGAAGGATCCGGCATCACGTCCGGAAACCACAGGAACAGTGGAGAACATGGCGGACTATGACACTGTCATCATCGGCTTCCCGATCTGGTGGTATACTGCACCGACGATCATCAAGACCTTCCTGGAGGCCTACGATTTTTCCGGCAAGAAGATTGCACTCTTCGCAACCTCAGGCGGCAGCGGATTCGGCAAGACAACGAAGGATCTGGAGCCCTGCGTGGATGCTTCCGCAAGCTTCATTTCCGAGAAGATGCTGAACAGAGCCTCCGAAGACGAGATCCGGAGCTGGCTGGAAACACTGTAAGCGCAAATTCATATCAGGAAAATAAAGATGTCCTTACTGCAAACAACCTTATGCTATATAGAGAAAGATGACAGCTGGCTGATGCTGCATCGCGTGAAAAAGAAAAACGATGTGAATCATGACAAATGGATCGGCATCGGCGGGAAGTTCGAGCCGGGAGAGGATGCACTGGCATGTGTACTTCGCGAGACGCAGGAGGAGACGGGTCTTGAACTGCAGAATCCGACGTATCGAGGCATCGTGGATTTTTACTGCCCGCCTTATCCTGCGGAAAGAATGCATCTATTTACAGCGAGCCGGTACAGCGGGACAATGATTGAGTGCAATGAAGGCGAACTCGAGTGGGTGCCGAAGGCGAAGGTTTCAAGTCTGCCCATCTGGGAAGGAGATAAGCTGTTTTTTGAGCTGCTGGCGAAGAACGAGCCGTTCTTTCATTTGGAGCTTTACTATGAGGGTGACCATCTGCAGCGGGCGGTGCTGAATGGATGCGCGCTGTAGTGAAGAACGCTATTCATTTGGAGTTTGAGTGGCGTTGAACAAAAAAATCCCACTTGGTTTATAATACCAGGTGGGATTTTGATTTCTTTAATTAAGCTGCCGTCTGATCAGCTGCAGATACAGAGTAGTAAGGTTCACCGTCTTCCATGGTGTAGTTCACAAAGTCTGTCTGATAAGAATCTCCGTAAATATCATAGATTTCGAAGCTGTAGAAATAATTGCCGTCAGGAAGCAGACCATAATAGAGTTCTGTTTCGTCGGCAAAGGTATATTCTTCGCCGTAATATTCGGTATATTCGCTCGTATCGAGGTTTATGGCCTGATAGGTAGGAATGATGATATCACCTGCTTTAAGCTCTGTGGTATCTCTTGCAGCCATTCCGTTTCCGTCGATACCCTCCCAGGTTCCATTGATGGTAACATGGCCTGTATTATAATCCCATGTATAAAGAAGGTTCGTCTCTTTTCCGTTTAAAAGGATAGGAGAGGACAGCTGGCAGGAGTCATCATCCTGTGACATTATGTAAACGGAAAGATTCTGACCGTCAGAAAGTGAGAACCAGTATCCCTCGAAGTTATCCTTGAATGTGGCATTATCGTAGTCCGCGGTTATATCCGTTGTATTGCCGAGGAAAATGATGTCCTGCCCGTCTTCAGAGACCTCGTACAGGCTTGCCTGGACATCTGAGGTGTTCTGAAGTGCCTCGTCGGTAAGCACGAAGCTGAAATTGCCCTGTTCGTCAATCTGAGGCTCGGAGGCAAATGTTATAAGCTGACTTTCACCGGTTGTGGCATAGCTGTCATAATAGTCCCAATAGGAGCCGAAATTGTCTGCCGATGAGCTGCCGGATGCGGCTTCACTGGTCTCCCAGAGATTAATCACTTCAGAAGAATCATAATCGGATATATCACCTGAATTGGCGGCACCGTAAGCAACTCTATCTACAAAAGCAAGGTAATAAGGGCTTATTGCTACGCTGCCAAAGGTTTTAAGCTCTGATGAACCGTCCTGAATCTGAAGGGGGTAATATATCGAGAGTCCGCAGGCCTCCTCATGGCTTTCGCCATTCCGTTTATAAACGACGGCTTCCTTTAATGCAGCGTTAAGCTGGGCAGTCTTGTCGGAATAGTCCGTACCGGCATTGACAAGACCTTCGAGATCGATAAGGTTTGTGAAGCCTACGGCTTTGTTGTTGCCGCCGAAATTGTCGGAAGCTATTACATTACGTATATATTCAGCAAGCTTATCTGCCTTCTCTGTGGAGTTAAAGACATCTAATGCATATGAGTTAAACAAAACATTTACGTCATCAATTTTTGACAGATCAGTTACCGCCATTGTGACATTGGCGGTAGCATCTTCGGCGGTGTTCTTATCGTAGAAGCTGTCTGCAACAACTTTTCCCAGCTCGGCGCCGTCGGCATCGGGATGCTCTGAAAGATAAGATACTATTGATGAATAATCCCAACCTTCGCCAGGCTCTGTTTCCTGTGATGCGTACATATAGTCGGCATAGGACGCAAGAACGTTGGCAGTTTCTATTGTTCCCATAAGGCAGGCGTCAAAGCCTATGAAGTCAAAGTTTTTACCCATGAGGTCATATACGCTTAAGAGAGAGTCGTCAATATCACCCAGGGAAAGGCTGTTGTCGTCGTAGCGCTCATCAAAGCATACGCCTGAGATACTTCCGCCGCCATGATCCCAGAAGATAAGACCTGTGTGCTCCGCAGGGTAAGCCTGGATCCCCCAGCTTAAAAAGTCCGAGAGGGTAGACTTTTTTCCCATATCATCTATAGGCTGCTCATCGATAAGGTAATATTCGCCGCCTGAAATTTCATAACGCTGAAATTTAGAGCCGTCGACAACATCATTCTGCCATTCGTTTGCGCCGCCGGTCTGAACAATGAACTTTATGTTTTCGTTTATCTTGGTGCTCTCCGACATTTCGGCCATGTTGTCGGTTGCACATCCATAGCCGCTTTCAAGATCGGCTCCGCATAAATAAACAAAAATGGTCCAGGTTCCATCCTCAGCGCCGGAGTCAATGCCGCTTCTTTGAGGCCGCTCGATGCTAAGCATGCCATCTTCGCTTAAGCTGATTTTGCGTCCGGATTCAGGCGTAACGTAGTTTTCATTAACGCCGGAGCCTTCTTTGGAAATGCTTTCAGATTCTGCATCACTGCTGCTTTGTGCATCACGTGCGGAGCTGCCGGAAGAGTCTGAGCTGCCGCCGCAGGCAGTAAGCATAAGAATGCTTAGCAGCGTAATCAGAGCCGGCATACGGGTTCTTGATCTTTTTTTGAAATAATTCATTTGAATACCTCGCAACGAATAAAATATATATATTATGATAACATAACAATTGAATGCATGGTAAAATTTTTGATTATGTTAAGCGTAACATTTACAAGCATCCTCGTGAACAGAAGTTGAAGGCTTTGCTTCAAAATAGCCCCGGCGCAGCATTTGCTGCGCCGGGGCCGTTCTCAGTACTGTATGCAATTACAGATAGTACTCCATCGGATAGGTCGGGAACTGAATCTCATCCAGCTGATCCATGGTCACCAGTCCGGACGGTGCGCGGAGCACTGCGGGAATCCGGTTCACAATGGTGGAGCAGGTATGCTCAACCGTTGCCGGCTTTACAACATGGAATTCGGTATCCGGCTCGCCGGTGATCTTCCAGTCACACATATCTCCGTCATCCGGTCCGTAAACCTTGCCGATACACTGCGTCTCAATGATCGGTCCCTGGAAGGTTTCTGTGGTCACAACGGCTGCCATGCCGATGCAGTTGCCCTTCGGGATTGTTGCGCCCATGGTCTCGGAATAGAGGTCACTGTCATGGAAGTACGGAACGCACTTCTGTGTCTGGCTCTTGATGGTCCAGCCCATCTTGGAAGCAAGCGCTTCATTAGAGTTCCATACATAAGACGGCTCGATTTCTGTGGGATGTGCGATCTGCTGCTCGAACTCCTCCGGTGTCAGACCGACGCCATGTGCCTTTGCGAGAGCCAGTCCATAGTCCTCTACATTGTAGCTGACAGCGCCCTCGATCTTTGTGATCTTATGGCAGCCGCCGGCAACCATTCCGACCATGTTTACCCAGAAAATGTCTTCCATGCCGGAACCGACGAAGGTGCAGCCATGCTCCTTGGCTGTAACATCCAGAATATTTGCACGTACCGCATCTGTGGTCCAGCAGTAGGTTGCCTCCTCACAGGTGGTAATCACGCTGATGCCTCTTTCCAGGCACTTCATGTAATGCGGGAAGCAGTCGCTTACCAGACTGAACAGTGTCACCACCGCAATGTCCGGATCCGCATTATCCAATACTTCATCTGCTTTGTCGCTGATCAGAATGCCGGTCTTGACACCAAGTCCTGCATAGTCGCCCACATCCATGCCCAGAATTGCCGGATTGGTATCGATTGCACCTACGATCTGACATCCTGTCTCATAAAGATATCTCAGGATGTACTTGCTCATCTTACCGCAGCCATATTGCACGACCTTAATCTTTTCCATTTGAAGCCTCCTTTTTGAAATGTTATTGCAACTGTTCAGTGCAGCGGCACCAAACATTGTTATGTTAATAACTTGTCAATTTGTAACTGACTCCATCCTAATCTCTATCGCCGGACGAGAGTCAAGGGCTTCTTGGAAAATTTTACTGCTCTGTATCCTTCGGAAATGTCACCGGCACCTGTAGCCTGAGGAACATCGACCGTTTGTCACAGTCGAATACATTGAACTCCGTCAGCACCTCGCAGAGATAGTCACCGGCGATTTCGTAATGCATATCCCGGCAATGCTGCAGCAGTCGGCGTCCATACTCCTTTTCTTCATCGAAGTCATCCAGGTAAATGCAGGCGTACATGCCGTTCTGAACACACTCCGTTTCACGAATCAGCGGAAAATGCTCGTCAACAAAGACAAATATCTTGTGCGAAACATAGTTCTGACGTTTGAAATCTTCCTTATACAATATCGTTCCTGCATTACAATAGTACACCTGCGGAATGTTTTCGTTCCGCATCTTCTCCTTCAGTTGTCGGAGAATGCTTTCATAGGTGTCTATCTCGTGCTCATAGAAATTGACCGAAGTTTCCATGGCATAAATGCGGCGCTGCGGAATATATTCCAGCGTCATCGTTCCGCAGCGGGGGGATTTGCTGTAGCGTTCAATACTGTCGATGGCCCGGTCAATGCCGTCTCGCTGGATTTTCAGATTTTCCAGCTCCTGCATTGTCTGTTCTCGTTTCCGAATCAGGACTTCTTCGATTTTTAGCAGATCCTCCGAATCCAGCACCGACCGGATCTCCCTCAGCTCCATGCCCAGTTCCTTCATATATTGGATCATGTCCAGCCGGGCATTCTGCTTCACATCATAATATCGATAGTGCGATTCCGGATCTGTGTACCGGGGCTTCAGGAGCCCCAGCGAATCATAAAGTCTCAGCGCATTCACACTTATATTGTTGATTCGCGCCATTTCTCCTATGGATATCAGGTTTTCATTCATGTTCGCCTCTCGAAAAGTCTATTCCAACATGAGACTTTGCTTGCTTCTTAAGATACTTTGCGTGGGCTCTTTTTTCAGCTTCTGTAAGCATTTCAAATTTCTGTCTTTGCACCGTTCTTTGTCATATAATCCAGTACTTTTTTCTGATCGTCGGACGAGAGATAGGAGATATCGACTGCCTACCCTGATGGAGCATTATAAGCAGATTCTGAGGAGGATGCAAATGTTGGCGTGGGAAACGCTTTAATCAGCGTTTCCCAAATACTCCATGATGTGCTCGGCGGTGGCACGGTCGGTTACAAGCTCGTTGATCCATCGGTTCTGCATGCAGAGTGTGATGGCCTGCACCTTGTGGCGCCCTGTAGCAACGGCAAGCCGGTGCGGTGTGGCCATGATATCCGGAAGGGATGCAGCAATGAGCTTTTGGTTAAGCTCAATATCTGCGATTTCACCCTCCCGGTTCAGAACATATCCGTAGATGCTGCCGATGCATTCTGACTGCTTGGCGCGGTCCGCGTCGGAAATATAGTCCTTCAGAACCGTATTATTGAAGGGCAAGCTTGACAGGCTGCCGATGCCGGTCAGCACGAGGTCCATTTTGTGTGTATATGACAGTGTTTCTTCGATGATCGGTTCTTTAATAATAGCGATGCGGGAAGTCGGATCATTGATATAGACAGGTATATTCATAAAATAGCATTGACCGTTCGTTTTCTGAGCGATGGTCCGTACAATACTCCGGGATCCGTCCGAGGAATTCATATGCCGAAAGCAGCCGCAGAGCTGTACAGCCGTGATCGGATTTTGTGTTTTCTGTTCCATGGCAGCAACCGTGCTGCGAATGCTTTTTCCCCAGGTGACTCCCATAATCATATTCGGCATCAGAAGTTGATCCAGATAGGCTGCGGAAATGTGGCCTATTTCATTTTGTGCCTCTGTCCTGGACATGTCCTTTGTATCAAGGACAATGGCCTTGGATAAATGAAATTTTTCGGTCAGCATTTGCTCAAGGGCTGCGTGACGACGATTCGGCCGGTGAATATTGATTTCCACAATGCCTTCGTCACGAGCAGCTTGCAGAAGCTTTGCGACCTTAAAGCGATTGCATCCGTACTGACGAGCGATTTCCTGCTGCGTCATTCCCTGGTTATAATAAAGATCGGCAATTTCTGCGAGAAGCGCAGAGGATCCTTCATCATTTATGTTTTCGCTCGGCATAGAGTTCTCCTCTTTATTTAAACAGCGGTTTGCGTTCCACCCATAAATAGAATCAATAAGCGTTATATAGACGCTTCTATCGTAGCACACTTTTAGATTACCGTACACACAAATGTCTTTCAAATTCACATATGTTACAAAAATAACGGGGTAATCTTGTTCAAATGTGATATAGAAAAACAAATGTGAATTGCTTATGCTATATACATGCAACAAATGTGATGCAAAGGAACATTTGTGAGATGGAGTCTTTATTAAGGAGGCATGTATGAAGACATTACGTAAGTTCAAAACTGTATTTATGAGAGGCGGCACCTCAAAGGGCTGCCTTTTTAAGAAAGAGGATCTGCCGGCAGACCGTGCGGAATGGGATGACATTTTCCTGCAGGTCATGGGATCACCGGATCCGAAGCAGATCGACGGCATGGGCGGTACGGTTTCTTCCAATAATAAGATCGTGATCATCTGGAAGTCCGAGGAGCCGAACGTGGACATTGAATATCTGGTGGGGCAGGTCATTGTCGGCAAACGTCAGGTGGATTACAAGTCCAACTGCGGAAATATGACCGCTGCCGTTCCGGCTTTTGCTGTAGAAGAGGGTATGGTGGAGATCACTGAGCCGGTGACAACAGTTCGCATGCTGAACAAGAACACAGACAAGTACATCAATGTAGATGTGCCCATCGATCCGGAGACGCATACCTTTGCGCAGGAGGGCGACTGTGAGATCGCCGGTGTGGACGGTACTGCCGCAGAGCTCAAGGTCGATTTCCTGAATCCAGCCGGTTCCAAGACCGGAAAGCTTCTGCCGACCGGCAATACGATGGATGTGTTGGACATTCCGGGCTTCGGCAAGCTGGAAGCTACGATTCTCGATGTCTCGAACCCCATCGTGCTTGTACGGGCCGAAGACATTGGCATGAAGGGAACAGAGCTGCCCGAAGAGGTGAACGCCAACAAAGATGTTTCCGAGCTGCTTGAGAAGATCCGCGGTACTGCCTGCGTGATGATGGGTCTTGCAAAGAATCTTGAGGATGCAACCAACAACCAGCCGGGCGTGCCGAAGGTTGGCTTCGTGACTGAGTCTGTTTCTTACAAGGATCTTGAGGGAAATGCTGTTGACGCCGAAAAGATGGATCTTTGCGCAAGAGTGATTTCTGTCTTCAAATGTCATAAGGCCTGCCCGTTGACAGCAGCCAGCGCCATTGCTGTGGCAGCAAAGCTGGACGGAAGTCTGGTGAAGGCCGTTGTCCGGGATGCAGAGGCCGCCAACATTCGCATCGGACACCCGAGCGGCGTCATGACAATGGTGCCGACCGTCATTCGTCATGGCGAGGATATGAACGCATGTGAGGTGCCGGGTGTGGCTGTACAGAGAACGGCGCGCCGCATTATGGACGGTTATGTATATATCCGTTGAGGAAATGAGCTATGGTTGAGAATAGATTAGAGGGAGTTATTGATCTTCACATTCATACGGCTCCGGATGTGCGTCAGCGGAAGATGAATGATCTGGAGATCATGGAGGCCGCCGTGGAGAGGGGCGTGCGGGCTGTGGTGATTAAGTCGCATGTGATGCCCACTGTGGGAAGAGCTGACATTGTAAATATGGTCAAAGAGGAGAAGTATGGAGACAGCTCGGATTTCCACATGTACGGCGGCGTAGCGTTGAATCGTTTCGTGGGCGGCATCAATCCGTGGGCCGTGGAGACGGCGCTGAAGCTGGGCGGAAAGCTGGTATGGCTGCCGACAAATACGGCTGAAAATGACTGTAAGAAGCAGAAG
>CAZJQX010000035.1:0-20490 GCA_964548305.1 uncultured Lachnospiraceae bacterium | reverse complement strand
TTATGTGAATGCCGGCAACCGGGGTCGAACCGGTATGGGAGTTGAGTCCCGCAGGATTTTAAGTCCTGTGCGTCTGCCTATTCCGCCATGCCGGCATCGAAATATATGTTAAAGTATGATGTCGGAATTGTCAAGTGGAAAGATTGACAAGACTTGAAAGCTGTGCTAAAATCATGCCTGTTGTTCATCATGGAGATGTACCCAAGAGGCTGAAGGGGAGGCACTCGAAATGCTTTAGGCCGCGTGAGCGGTGCCAGGGTTCAAATCCCTGCATCTCCGTTATATCAGATGAAAAAGGAGCCGGATATCATTGATATTTGGCTCCTTTTCTGTGCGTGTGACTTTGAATGTTGCGAGCTATTCTTATTTTGGTAAAGCACTGATTCCATCAGTGCTTCGTCAGTCCCGGAAAAACAGAAAAGCGATCAGTTCGGCATAGACCAACAGATCCAAGATCAGATAGAGGATACCGACAACCTTGTGGACGAGGTGAATTTCTTTCCAGCGGACGAGCTGTGGCAGCGGCAGCAGGAGAACCAGGAAGGAAAATATCAAGATATACATATTAATAGTGGATTCGCCGAAAATATCGATCTGGAAGCCGATATTCATAAACAACAGGGACAGCAGTACGGGTGAGGCGGCACCGAAGCATTTGTCGGTGGGGTCATAAACCAATACGGAAAACAGCCATTTTAAGCTTTTTATCATTTGTTTCTCCTTTTGCTTTGCAATATATACTTTTTTGGGGAAAAGCACCAGTTTAGCCAGTGCATTATTAGAGACTACTTTAGCGGGGAAGAAATTTCAAGCCCGAGATACCATGTGTGAGATCCTGGATATCATCCTCGAGATCCTATGACAGTATTCGGAAATACTGTTATGTGCAGAATTACTAAAAATGAAGTCAAAAATTGATGCACAATACAGAAAAATCTGGTTTTGCGTCGGAATATATGGTAAAAATGTGTATAAAAACGGATACAATGATCATACGGTGGGAAAAATAAAAATTTTATGTGCTATAAATGTGAATAATCACCTGAATATTCGGATGCGTACACCAAAAAATTGGCTATTATTTTCCTGCGAAAAACTCGAATTTCTTTTTGAATCGTGTATAATAAATCTACCTTCGCGTCATCGTGACACACGTATGCCGGAAGGACGAAAAGACGAATAAAATTTGGAAATGACGAATATCAATTGAGAAATGGAGCATTGAAATGGAGAATCTTAATCCGGAACTGAATGTTGTGGAAATTTCTGAGGATGGAAGCTATGGCCGCTTTGAATGCGGTCCTCTGAGCAGAGGTGAGGCCAGTGTACTGGGCAATTCCCTGAGAAGAATTTTGCTTTCCTCCATGCCCGGAGCGGCAGTGAGTGAGGTAAAGGTTGAGGGCGTATATCATGAGTTCTCTTCTCTTTCCGGTGTGAAGGAGGATGTATCCGAGATCATCATGAATCTGAAGAAGCTGGCCATCAAGAATACGTCTTCCAGCGACGAGCCGGTGATGGCTTACATCGATTTTGTCGGTGAGGGTGTGGTGAAGGCTTCCGACATTCGTGTCAGCTCGGAGATCGAGATTGTCAACGCAGATCAGACCATTGCTACATTGTCCGGCAAGGATGCCAAGCTGTATATGGAGCTGAAGATCACCAAGGGCAGAGGCTATGACGGTGCCAACACACGTGACAGAAGCGAGCTGGCCATCGGCGTTATTGCCGTGGATTCCATCTATTCTCCCGTGAGCAAGGTGAACATTCTGGTGACAGATGAGACTGCCTTCTCTGAGAAGCTGGTGCTGGATGTTTACACCAACGGCACAATGGCACCGGACGATGCTGTCAGCCTGGCAGCCCGCATTATGCAGACACACCTGCAGCTCTTCATTCATATGGATGAGGCGGTGAAGGAGAGCAGCAGCCCGGTAGCCAGCAGCACCGGAGAGACACAGGACGAGATGAACAAGTCCATTGATGATCTGGAGCTCAGCGTTCGGTCCTACAACTGCCTGAAGCGTGCAGGCATCAATACGGTGGAGGATCTCTGTGCGAAGTCCATGGATGACCTGATGAAGGTGAGAAACATGGGACGGAAGTCTCTGGACGAGATTCTGAACAAGCTGAAGAGCATGAACCTGAGCCTTTCAGACAGAGAAGAGATCTGATTCTCAGCAAACGATTTTGCGGCACGGCGGAGAGAGATCTCAGCCGTGCCTTTTCTCACGGGAGATATTCCTGTGCTGACAAACAATGATTCATGCATTTATGAAGGAGGCTGTAACATGAAAAAGAGAATACTTGGACTGATGATGCTTTCCTTGATGGCAGTGTCTTTTACGGGCTGCAGCAAAAAGGCGGCGGAAACCACAGCGGCAGCAGAAACCACGACGGAAGCGGCTACGACAGCTGCGGCTGAGACAACCACAGCGGCAGCAGAAGAAGAGAGCGACTGGGAAACCAAGATTTATGATGATGCCAGTGCCTATTATGAGCTGAAGGTTTCCGACGTGGCGGCGGGATTCCATGAGTCGGACAGCCTGCATTATACCAATGATACCGACAGCTACAGCTATTCTGTGCTGGATGAGGTGACTGCGCATGGCGCGGATGCTTATCTGGATGAAAAGAGCGCGGATCTGGATGATCTGACGGAGTCGGTATATTCAGAGGGAGACATCAGCATTACCTATGTGCTGGGCAAGGCCGGAGACCGCTATCATTTCTATGGCATTATGAACATCGGAAGCGCGCAGGATGTGGCCTGCTATCTGGCACTGGAGTATGACAGCGCCCATGTCATCAAGGCAGAGGACATGGTGAAGCTCTTCACAAAGGACTACATTTCGGCGGAAAAGCTCGGCAAGTAAGACAGAATAGGAGAAGAGACAGCGATGACATTTGCAGAGATGCCCTATGAACGGATTGATTTTGAAAAGCTGAAGGCGGATTTTCAAACTCTGATGCGGGATTTCGATGCGGCAGCCTCCGGCGAGGAGCAGTGGGCACTGCATCAGCAGTATTATAAGCTTTGCGATCATGTGATGACGGAAATGACCATCGCCATGATCCGGAACGACATAGACATGACAGACAGCTTCTATTCGGAGGAGCAGCGCTTCTATGACGAAAAAATGCCGGTGTTCCAGAATCTGGTGGTGGATTATCAGCGGAAGCTGTACCATTCCCCCTATCGTGCATTCCTGGAGGAGAAGATCGGCAAGGTGGCCTTTCGAAATATTGAGCTGGCCATGGAGGCTGTGGACGAGAAGCTGATTCCGCTGATGCAGGAGGAGAATGCACTGCAGACCGGCTATAACCAGCTGCTGGCGAGTGCCCGCATTGACTGGCACGGACAGGAGCTGAACCTTTCACTCATGAACCCCTACCTCAATCATCAGGACCGTGCGGTGCGGCAGGAGGCCTGGGAGAAGTACACAGCCTTCTTTGCGACGCATGCCGAGGAGATGGATGACTTTTATGATAAGCTGGTGAAAAACCGCACTGCCCAGGGCAAGCTTATGGGACATGAAAACTACCTGCTGCTGGGCTATGCCCGGATGAACCGGAATTGCTACGGACGGGCAGATGTGGCTGAGTTCCGGAAGCAGGTGAAGCGGGATCTGGTGCCCTTTGCGGAGCAGCTGCATGAGCGGCGTCGGAATCGACTGGGCCTTTCAAAACTGGCTTATTTCGACGAAGGCGTTTATTTCCAAAACGGAAACCCGGCACCGACAGGTACACCGGAGCAGATTCTGGCTGCCGGACAGAAGATGTACAACGAGCTGTCGAAGGAGACTGCTGTGTTCATGAACACCATGCAGGAACAGGGGCTTTTTGATGTTCTCGGCAGGAAGAATAAGAAGACCGGCGGGTATATGACCATGCTGCCGGAGTATCATGTGCCTTTTGTTTTTGCAAACTTTAACGGCACGTCCTCGGACTGCGATGTGATTACCCATGAGTGCGGACACGCCTTCCAGGGCTATATCACGGCTATGGATCCCATCCATGAGCACAACGACATTACCATGGAAACGGCAGAAACCCACTCCATGTCCATGGAATTCTTCACAGAGCCCTGGATGCCGCTGCTTTTCGGAAACCGGGCCCAGGACTACATTGACATGCATTTCGAGGATGCGGTGACCTTCATTCCCTACGGCACCATGGTGGATGAATTCCAGGATATTGTATACGACAATCCGGGCTTCACACCGCGAGAGCGGAAGCAGGTATGGCGGGATCTGGAAAAGCAGTATAAGCCCCATCTGGACTACAGCGGCAATGTCTTTTTCGAGGAGGGTGGCTTCTGGCAGAAGCAGCACCATATCTATGACAGTCCGCTCTACTACATTGATTACTGCATCGCCGGCACCAATGCCCTGCAGTACAAGGTGTGGATGGACCGGGACTACCGGGAGGCCTGGGACAGCTATCTGAAGCTCTGTCGTCTCTCGGCTTCGGACTTCTTTGACGGTCTGGTGCAGAAGGCGGGACTCAACAATCCCTTTGAGGACGGCTGCCTTCGGTACATCGTAAGCAGACTTTCTCAGTCTGCAAAGCTTTGATCTCGGCGGGAAAGGGGCCTGAGCGGGAGATGAGTGACAACAAAGAACTGTATACAGAGCTGCGTCAATATCTCGGACAGAAGCTCTATCCTCTGCACATGCCCGGCCACAAGCGGCGCCTGGCGCCGGCCTCGGTGCTCCCCTATGAGATTGACCTCACGGAGGTGCCGGGAACTGATGATCTCCATTCTGCGGGAGGCATCCTGCGGTCAGCCATGGACAGAACGGCAGAGCTGTATGATGCAGACCGGACCTGGTATCTGGTGAACGGCAGCACCTGCGGAAATTTGGCGGCGATTTTTGCGGCGACCCGGCAGGGCGGTGAGATCATTGCTGCCCGGAACTGTCATCGTTCGGTGCTCCACGCCCTTGAGCTGCGGGGGCTTCATGTGCATTGGGCACTGCCGACTTATGATGCGGCCTTTGAGCTTTGCGGCTGCATTCGCCCGGAAACCATTGCTGATTTGCTTGCTCGTTATCCGAAGACGGAGGCGGTGGTGCTGACCAGTCCCACCTATGAGGGCATCGTTTCAGATATTCCGGCCATCGCGAAGCTCTGCCATGCGCAGAGCATTCCTCTGCTGGTGGACGAGGCCCATGGGGCGCATCTTGGCCTAGAGGGCCATTTTCAGAAGGGGGAGACCGCAGCATCGGAGGCTAATGTCGGCGCTTCGGCTTTCCGGCTGCCCGCCGCGAAACGGCCCTTCTTCCCGGATTCTGCCATTCGACAGGGCGCGGATCTGGTGATCCAGAGCCCGCATAAAACCCTGCCCAGTCTGACCCAGACCGCCTGGCTGCATCTGAAGGGTAATCTTATCTCCGGGAATCGGGTGGAGAGAATGCTGGGGATTTTTGAAACTTCTTCTCCGTCCTATCCGCTGATGGTCTCACTGGACAGCTGTACAAGCTTTCTTCGGGGTGCCGGTGAGGATGAATTCCGGCAGTGGGGAGAACGGCTGCATCGCTTTATCCGGGGAACCGAAAAGCTCCACTGCATCCGGCTTTACCGGGAGGATCCGGCCAGCGCCTATGATTATGACCGCAGCAAGCTTCTTCTGCACAGTCTGATTCCGGACATCAGCGGTAAAATGATCCGGAATATGCTTCGGGAAAAGTATAACTATGAGCTGGAAATGAGCCTGGGCCGCAATGTGCTGGCCATGACGAGCATGGCAGACGGCGATGAGGCATTGGAGGGCTTCCTGGCTGCGGTGACGGAGATTGACGACAAGCTCTGGACCCTGACGGCAGAACGGGACTGGATGACCGAGTGGCAGACGCTGGCGGCCCGGAAACAGCAGGAGAGCGCCGGCTTCTTTACGGAAGCTGCGGAAACCATGACCCTGCAGGAGGCTGTGGAAGCTGAGCACGAAGACATTGGCCTCGCGGCAGCAGAGGGACGCATCGCCGGCGAGTATATCTACTGCTATCCGCCGGGGATTCCTCTGGTGGTGCCCGGAGAGACCCTGCAGCCGGAAATCCTGCAGCGGCTGCAGACTCTGCAGGAAGGCGGCGAGGTGCTGCACTGCACGGAATCGGGAGAAAATCTTGACAGGATTACGGTATGCCGTGTATGATAAGTAAAACTGTTCAGTGAAGCGTATTGCTTTGCTGGGAGCTATTCTCAGAGAAAGAAGGACCTGATTATGAAGCACATTATGACTTTGAACACTCGTGACATGCAGAAGAGCGCTGTAAACGGCGGTTGTGGTGAGTGCCAGACCTCCTGCCAGTCAGCTTGCAAGACCAGCTGCGGTATCGCAAATCAGCAGTGCGAGAACAAGAATAAGTAATTCTCGATACGCAATACGCAGACAGTGCCGGGTCGTTCAGCGTCCCGGCTCTATTTATGTGCTGAACAATTCATTTGCCGCATTTTACAACACTTAAGACCAAAAGGGGATTTACCATATGATTCACCAGTACCAAATGAACGGTTACAATATCGTCATTGATGTATTCAGCGCCAGCGTCCACGTGACGGATCAGCTGGCCTATGACGGCATTCATCTGCTGGACACCGGACTCGGCCGGGAGGAAGCCGAGAAGAAGCTGGCAGAGCTGCATCCGGAAGCCTCTGCAGAGGCCGTTCAGGATGCTTTTTCAGATATCCAGGAGCTGATCGACAGCGGAAAGCTGTTCGCCAAGGACATTTACCAGAACATTGCCGGAACCCTCAAAAACCGGAACACTGTGGTGAAGGCCCTTTGCCTTCTGGTGGCCCATACCTGTAATCTGAACTGCGAATACTGCTTTGCTTCGCAGGGCAAGTTCAACGGCGATACCGGCCTCATGAGCTTCGAAACCGGAAAGCGCGCGCTGGATTTTCTGATTGAAAATTCCGGTACCCGCCGGAATTTGGAGGTGGACTTCTTCGGCGGTGAGCCGCTGGTGAACTTCGAGGTCTGCAAGCAGCTGGTGGCATATGCCCGTTCTGTGGAGAAGCAGCACAACAAGAACTTCCGCTTCACCCTGACCACCAACGGCGTGAATGTTGATGACGAGGTCATCGAGTGGGCCAATAAGGAGTGCTACAATGTGGTGCTGAGTCTGGACGGCCGGAAGGAGGTCAATGATCGTTTCCGCGTGGACAGAGCCGGCCGCGGCAGCTATGACAAGATTGTGCCCAACTTCCAGCGCTTTGTGGAGAAGCGCGGCGACAAGAATTACTACATGCGCGGTACATTCTCTCATTACAATACGGATTTCACCAAGGACATCTTCCACATGGCGGATGATCTGGGCTTTACAGAGCTCTCCATGGAACCGGTGGTGACAAAGCCGGGTGATCCCTGTGAGCTGACCGAGGAGGATCTGCCGGTTCTTTTCGAGCAGTATGAGCTGCTGGCCAAGGACATGATCCGCCGGGAGAAGGACGGCAAGCCCATCACCTTCTACCATTATATGATCGATCTTACCGAAGGCCCCTGTATCTATAAGCGGGTTTCCGGCTGCGGCTCCGGCACGGAGTACATGGCTGTTACCGCCTGGGGCGATCTCTATCCCTGCCATCAGTTTGTCTCCGATCCGGAGTATAAGCTGGGCGATGTGTGGAACGGCGTGACCCATCCGGAGATCCGGGATGCGTTCAAGAGCTGCAATGTCTACTCCCGTCCGGATTGTCAGACCTGCTGGGCACGTCTCTACTGTGCCGGCGGCTGTGCTGCCAACGCCCTTCATACCACAGGTGACATTCACGGCACCTATCACTATGGCTGTGAGGTATTCAAGAAGCGTATGGAATGTGCCATCATGATCAAGGTGGCAGAAGCCGAAATGGCGCAGCAGGCAGAGGAAAACAGCAGCGAAAGCTGAGAACAGGAGAGGCGGACATGATACAGGACATTTATCCTCATCGGCTGCTGAATCAATACCGGCCGGAGGCAGAGGCAGATTCAGACAGTGTGATACTATACTTCACGGCGGAGGGCGTATTGAATCGGCTGCAGGCAGCAGATCCGGATTCTCTTCCGGAGGACGAGCGGATTCATGCGGGAGACGGACAGAATATGGCTGCGCCCACACGACTGGACAGTGCGTCAGCTGCCGAGGATAATGTCTTCGCTTCAAGAGACGGGGACAAGCTGCAGCTGCTGGAATTCCCGCGGCTTCGGGATTTTGAGGGCAGTGATGCTTTGACCGGTGCGGAGCTCATTTATCTCTTCTCTGTGGATGAGGAAAAATATTTTCTGCTGTGGGAGCGGGAGAGCAAGCCGGAAAAACCGATCACGCTTCCGGGATTCTCCTTTACCGCGGTGCGTTCCCTTAGGGATCGGGAGCTGGGACCGAAACCCCGGATCTTCGCCTGCATCACAGGCTTGCAGCTCTACAACTGGTACCGGAAGAACCGCTTCTGCGGCTGCTGCGGCAGTGAAACAGAGCGTGACGGGAAGGAACGGGCGATACGCTGTCCGCACTGCGGCAATCTGATCTATCCGCGCATCGTACCGGCTGTCATTGTGGGTGTCTGTCACGATGATCGAATTCTTCTTACGAAATACCGCACCGGCTTCCGTCATTATGCTCTGGTGGCAGGTTTCACGGAGATCGGCGAGACGCTGGAGCAGACGGTGGCCCGGGAGGTCATGGAGGAAACCGGCCTTCGGGTGAAGAATATCCGCTACTACAAGTCCCAGCCCTGGGGCATTGTGGATGACCTGCTGGCAGGCTTTTACTGCGATGTGGACGGTGATCCCGAGATCCGGATGGATAAGAACGAGCTGAAGCTGGCGTCGTGGACCGAGAGAAAGGATATCGTGCTGCAGCCCGATGATTTCAGTCTGACAAACGAGATGATGCGCCGCTTCAAAAACGGTGAAAGCTGCTGAGGGCAGCACATTAGGGGAGAAGCTATGAAAAAAATTCTTTTGCTGGGAACCGGAGGCACGATTGCATCGAAGCAGACCGGAGATGGACTGAAGCCGGCGCTGACGGCCCCGGAGATTCTGGAATTTGTGCCGGATGTGGAGAAATACTGCGCCATTGATGTGCAGCAGGTCTGCAACCTGGATTCCACCAACATGTGTCCGGAAATCTGGAGCATGATCGTGGCAGCCATTAAGGAGAATTACGATCGCTATGACGGCTTCGTCATTACCCACGGCACGGACACCATGGCGTATACCTCGGCGGCGCTCAGCTATATGATCCAGAATTCCCGAAAGCCCATCGTCATCACCGGCTCCCAGAAGCCCATCAACATTGATGGTACGGATGCCAAGGCGAATCTTCGCGACAGCATCTACTATGCCTGCGACGACTATTCCGACAATGTGGTGCTGGTGTTCGACGGCAATGTCATTGCGGGTACCCGGGCGAAGAAAATGATGGCCCGCTCCTTCAATGCCTTCCACAGCGTGAATTTCCCGATACTGGCCCGTATACAGGATACACGCATCATCCGCTACATTCCTTATGAGCCGATGCGGGAGCCGGTGCGCTTTCAGGAAACGGTGTCCGACAGCATTTGCGTCATGAAAATGATTCCGGGCTCTCGTCCGGAAATGCTTTCCTACCTTTTTGAAAACTACGACTGCATCGTGATTGAGAGCTTCGGCGTGGGCGGCATTCCGGACCGCATGCTGGAAAAGTTTTATCAGGAAATGGAGCGCTGGGCGGAGAAGGGCAAGTTCATTGTCATGGCCACCCAGGTGGTGAATGAGGGTTCCAACATGGAGATCTACCAGGTGGGACAGCGGGTGAAGAAGGACTTTCAGCTGATGGAGGCCTACGATATGACGCTGGAGGCCACGCTCACCAAGCTAATGTACCTCATGGCCCGCTACAAGGGACAGTACAGTGAGATTCGCCGGGGCTTCTACCGGGAAATCAACCACGATATTCTCTGCGCCAGAGAGGATGCTGAATAAGCCGGCATTTCGGAATGAAAGACATTACCCTGGCTGTACTTGAAAAAAGAAGAAAATTCGCCTATACTGAGTTGCTATAGGCTGTCAAAAGGCGTAAATAAAGGGAAATGGCAAAGGAGTTAGATAGGTCATGGGATTTGAATTCAGAAGCAAGCTTCCGTCAAGTGCAGAGATTCGGGAACAGTATCCGCTTCCGGCAGAGCTTGCCAGAATCAAGGCTGAGAGAGACGAGGAAATCAAGGCGATTTTCCGCGGTGAGTCAAAGAAATTTATTCTGGTGATCGGTCCCTGCTCGGCAGATCATCCGGATCCGGTTCTGGAGTACTGCAACAAGCTGAAGGAGCTGGGAGATCAGGTACAGGACAAGATTTTTATTGTGCCCCGGGTATATACCAATAAGCCCCGTACCACAGGTGAGGGCTATAAGGGTATGCTGCATCAGCCGGACCCGGAAAAGGGAGCCAATGTAGTAAGCGGCATTGCAGCGATTCGGAAGTTGCACATGGAGGTTTTGCGGCAGACCGGCTACAGCACAGCCGATGAGATGCTGTATCCGGACAACCTGCGTTATCTTTCGGACATCATGAGCTATATCGCGGTGGGTGCCCGCTCTGTAGAGAACCAGCAGCATCGTCTGGTGGCTTCCGGCATTGACGTACCCTGCGGCATGAAAAATCCGACCTCCGGAGATCTGGGCGTTATGCTGAATTCCATCTATGCCGGTCAGCACGGACACGACTTCATTTTCCGGGAGTGGGAAGTGAAGTCCGACGGAAATCCCTATACACACGCCATTATGCGGGGTTCTCAGAGCAAGAGCGGACAGATGCACCCGAATTATCACTACGAGGATCTGAAGCTGCTGCTGAATCTTTACAGTGAGAAGAAGCTTGAGTATCCGGCCTGTGTGGTGGACACCAACCATTGTAATTCCGCCAAGCATTATAAGGAGCAGCTTCGTATTGCCCAGGAGATCATGCATTCCAGAAAGTATTCCCAGGAGCTGGCGGGCTTTGTCAAGGGCCTCATGGTGGAGTCCTATCTGCTGGAGGGCAACTGCAAGGTAGAGGAGCATATCTTCGGAAAGTCCATCACCGATGCCTGCATCGGCTGGGAGGACACGGAGCGTCTGGTGGATTGTGTTTATGAGTATGTGGCACAGACGGATTTTTAAGGCATAGGAGAAATGAAGATGGGTGTATATGAAGAACTGGTGGCCAGAGGACTGATCGCACAGGTCACCAATGAAGAAGAGATTCGGGAGATGGTGAACAACGGAAAGGCCACCTTCTATATCGGCTTTGATCCGACAGCTGACTCTCTGCATGTGGGACACTTCATGGCGCTTTGCCTGATGAAGCGTCTGCAGCAGGCCGGAAACCGCCCCATCGCCCTGGTGGGCGGCGGTACCGCTATGATCGGCGACCCCAGCGGCCGTACCGATATGCGTAAGATGATGACTGTTGAGCAGATCGACCATAACTGTGACTGTTTCCGGAAGCAGATGAGCCGTTTCATCGAGTTCGGCGAGGGCAAGGCAATGCTGGTCAACAATGGTGACTGGCTTAGAAACCTGAATTTCCTGGATTTCATGCGGGAAATCGGTCCCTGCTTCTCCGTGAATGATATGCTGCGGGCGCGCTGCTATGTGAATCGTCTGGAGAAGGGTCTGTCCTTCCTGGAGTTCAGCTACATGCTGATGCAGGGCTACGATTTCTATCAGCTCTATCAGAAGTACGGCTGCAACATGGAGTTCGGCGGCGATGACCAGTGGTCCAACATGCTGGCGGGTACCGAGCTGATCCGCAAGAAGCTGGGCAAGGATGCGCATGCCCTGACCATCACGCTGCTGACCAATAAGGAAGGCAAGAAGATGGGCAAGACCGCCAGCGGTGCGGTATGGCTGGATCCGGAGAAGACCAGTCCCTATGAGTTCTATCAGTATTGGAGAAATGTAGACGATGCCGATGTCATCAAGTGCATGAAGCTTCTGACATTTATCCCGCTGTCTGAGATTGAGGAGATGGAGAAGTGGGAAGGCGCCGAGCTGAACAAGGCGAAGGAAATCCTGGCTTATCATCTGACCGAGCTGGTGCATGGCACCGAAGAGGCAAAGAAGGCGGATTCCGCAGCGAAGTCCATCTTTGCCGGTAGCGGTGATTCCGAGAACATGCCGAGCTATACGCTGACAGAGGCAGATTTCCGGGATGGACAGATCGATATTTTGGGCGTTCTGGTGGCAGCCGGACTCTGCGCATCCCGCGGAGATGCCCGCCGCAACGTACAGCAGGGCGGTGTTTCTCTGGATGGCGAGAAAATAACGGATATCGCTGCAAGCTATACGGCAGCGGATTTCCATGAGGGTAAGGTTCTGAAGAAGGGCAAAAAGAGCTTTGTGAAGGTTCTGGCCTGAGCTTACAAAAAGCTTACGATCCTATGAAAGAAATGGGGGATTCCTTGATGAATCGCCCATTTTCGTTTATAATCCTGTTAAATCCGTGCGATGGATGAAATATTATAAGAATTGCACGAGATTTGAAACGGGGAGATACGTATTTATGAATATATTTGATAGAACCGGACGGTGGCTGACGAGGGTTCTGGCTGTGCTTCTGTGCAGCGGTCTCATGGCGGCACCGGCTTATGCCGCCGGAAAGGGCAGCGGTACAGCGGCTGTTTCCTCTTCACCGGTGAAGCTGGTGATCGACGGAGATTACCTGGAGGGCAAGGTCAATGACCCGGTGAGCCGGAAGACCCAGAAGGCCTACATTATCAATGACAATGTGAGCTTCCACCTGGAAACCCAGTCCTCTGCTATTGCAGGTTCGGATATCATTGTTTACTCCAATGAATTTGTGGAGGGGCAGGACCGGGGCGTCCATAACCGTGTTCTTTCCAAGCATCTGGCCATCAATGAGACGGCGCAGCTTCTGCCGGAGGAGTATTACGCGGACGGCGAGAGCAGCGGTGCGCTGTATGATTTCACCAATCGCTGCTTCGATGTGCGTGTCTATATGAACAGCGAACATACCCAGTACGAGGATATTTATTTTAATATTGTGGATGCGGATATGTTTTCTGAAATGAGTGAACAGGCACAACAGAAGGCGGAGGAGCAGGCCGCCAGGGAGCGGAAGCTGGTGCAGGAGTACGGTCCGGCAGCAGCGAAGCATTAAGGAAGACAACAGATCGTGATTACACCGAGGGAGGGAGAATCGTTTTCGGGTTCTTCTTCCCTTTTTGCTATTGCGGACCGAATACCGATTCTGCAATACATTACTGAGATAAGTAATGAATCAAATGTTGACAAAAGCTTTACGTAAAATTGGCTGAGCTATGGTATAATATATTTGATTCTCTTTGCATTAAAATACCTGAAGTGCAAAATTGAAGGTGGCTTATGAATCAATACTATACGGTTATCATATATTTGGAAATCTTTTCCATGCTGATCATGCGGCTCTTTGTATCCCGCAGCAATACGCTGAGTAATGATCGGAAGCGTTTATTCCATTTTTTCTTTGGCATTATTGCAGTGGCAGCTCTTTGCGAATGGCTGGGTGTCTTTCTGCAGGGCTTAGGCAGCGGAACACGACTATTGCACATTGCGGTGAAGTGGATAGAACTGTCCATTGCGCCTTCCCTCTGCTTCATGTTTGCGCTGGTACTGGACCGGCGCTGCCGCAGGAGTGTTCTTTTCTTTCTTCTCCTGCATGCGTTTCTGGAGTTGATTTCCTGCTTCAGCGGCTTTATTTTCAGTGTGGACTTGAACAGCTGCTACAGCCACGGGCAGTACTACTGGATCTACATACTGGCCTATACAATGGCTATTTTCTACAGTCTTTATGTGGTGCTGCAGAATATCAAGCGTTACCAGTATACCGGGGCGATCGTTTTTGCATTGATCATGCTCTGGCTTCTGGCGGGCATCGGTGTGCAGCTTTATGACAGTTCCCTCAAAGTGTCCTATTTGGCGCTCAGCGGTGCCAGCATACTGACCTATGTCTTCACACTGGAAATGATTCAGCAGACGGATGAATTGACGGAGCTCCTGAATCGCCGCGGCTATGAAAATTACATTGCTCATCTGGATCAGTCCTGCGTTGTGCTCTTCTTTGATGTGGATCATTTCAAGGAAATCAACGATACCTATGGGCACAGTATGGGAGACGAGGTTCTTCGGACGCTGGGGCGCTGTGTACGTCAGAGCTATTCTCGTTACGGAAAATGCTTTCGCTACGGCGGTGATGAATTCTGTGTGGTTCTTCTGGACAGGCTGGGGGAGGTAGAGCAGCTGAATCATGATTTTTTCATGGCGGTTCAGGAGCTGAGGGAGAAGGAGGAACGGACACCTTCGGTTTCCATCGGCTACGCCCGGTATGATCCGAAGCACAGCAATATTCAGGATGTCGTGGCAGAAGCGGACCGAATGATGTATGAATACAAGAGAAAAAGAAAGGAACAGGAGAATAGGTTGTGATTGACTAACCGCTTTCCTGCGTGATTTAATGTACTCACTTCATATGAATGAGGGAGTAGTGACGCAAATGCGTGACAAGTCAACATACTGGGGTCTGACCTCTGGCTTGTCTTAATGAACGAGACTCATGCATAGCTCTTTTGGGTTATGTATGCTGTCTCGTTTTATTTTGCGTCAAATTACAGGAGAAAAGGAGAGAAGAGATGAAGGAAGCTTTTTTGCTGTCCCGGGAGGAGCTGCTTGAAAAAACCGGCACCGACAGGGAGAAGGGGCTGAACAACAGCCAGGCAGAGGCGTCCCGGGCGAAGTACGGTGCCAATTCCTTTGCGGCGCAAAGCCATGAGTCACTGGCCCGGCGGATTTGGGAGGCCTCTACGGAGCCTATGCTGCTGATGCTGATTTTTGCTGCCGTCATTACCCTGGCGGTAAACATTACCAGATACTTCACCGGTGGTGAGTACAATTTCCTGGAATGCGTCGGCATCTTTGCCGCCATTTCCCTGTCGGTGGTGATCACCATCATTACCGAGGGAAAGAGCGCCAAGGCCTTTGAGGCCCTGAACCGGATCAATGAGGACACTCTGATCAAGGTAGTGCGGAACGGTGAAGCCCAGCTGGTGACGCAGAAGGACATCGTGGTGGGCGACATCATTATGGCGGAAACCGGCGACAAGATTGTGGCGGACGGACGTCTTTTGGACAGCAATGATCTGTCTGTGGATGAGTCTGCATTGACCGGAGAGAGTCTTCCGGTGAAGAAAAATGCGGACTTTGTCTGCAGTGAAACAACACCGGTGGCAGAGCGTGCCAATATGCTTTACTCCGGCTGTTTTGTCTCCGCCGGAAACGGTCGAATGCTGGTCACCGGCGTAGGAAACAACACGGAATTCGGTCAGATTGCGCAGGAGCTGTCTTCCATTGAGAAGACCACCACGCCGCTGCAGGAGAAGCTGGACAAGCTGGGAAAGCAGATCACCGTGCTGGGCGCCTCGGCGGCAGCCATTGTATTTGCCATCGAAGTGATCCAGTTCGTCATGAACGGACAGCTGAATCTGGATACGGTTTCCGATGCCTTCATCACCAGTATTGTGCTTATCGTGGCAGCGGTGCCGGAGGGACTTCCCACCATCGTGGCGGTTTCCCTGGCCCTGAACATCATTAAGATGTCCAAGGAAAATGCCCTGGTGAAGAAGATGATTGCCTGCGAGACCATCGGCTGCGTAAATATCATCTGCTCGGACAAAACCGGTACACTGACAGAAAACAAGATGACGGTGCAGAAAATCTATACCAACGGGAAGCTGGAGGAACCGGAAAATCTGAAGGATACCCGGCTGCTGCGCAATTTCTGCATCAACAGCAACGCCAACATTTCCCGGGAAAACGGTGCCTGGTCCTTTATCGGCAATCCCACGGAATGCTCGCTGCTGGCGGCCGCCGATAAAGCCGGTGTGGATTACCAGCAGCTGCGGCATGAGGCCGACATTGTCCGGATTTTCCCCTTCTCCTCCCAGAACAAGGACATGAGCACCATTGTCCGGGAAGACGGAAACTGTATTTTGTATACCAAAGGTAATCCAGAGAAGATCCTGTCTCTTTGTGCAAATGTCGGCGAGACGGAGAAGGCGAAAATTCTGCAGCTTATGGAGGAATTCCAGAGCAAGGCAGGGCGTCTTTTGGCTTTTTCACATAAAGAGCTGCCGCAGGGCTATCACGGAGAAGAACAGGCGGAGCTGGAGACGGAAATGCTCTTTGACGGCTTCGCGGTGATTTCGGATCCGCTGAGCCCGGACGTTTATGAGGCCATTAAGACCTGCCGAAGCGCCGGCATTGAGGTGAAAATGCTGACGGGCGACAATATCCGTACGGCCCGCGCCATCGCAGAGGAGCTCCATATGCTGGATGCCGATCACATCGCGGTGGAGGCCGCCGACATTGAAAAGCTCAGCGATGAGGAGCTGAAGCAGGAGCTGAAGCGGATTCAGGTCATTGCCCGAAGTACACCGCTGGTAAAGATGCGGGTGGTGAAGCTGCTGAAGGAAGAGAAGAATGTGGTGGCGGTCACCGGTGACGGCATCAACGATGCGCCGGCCATCAAGCATGCTGACGTGGGTATCGCCATGGGCATCGCCGGAACCGATGTCACGAAGGAAGCCAGTGATATGGTGCTGCTGGATGACTCCTTCTCCACAATTGTGAAGGCCGTGCAGTGGGGCCGCGGCATTTATGAGAACTTCAAGCGCTTTATTCAGTTCCAGCTGACGGTGAATGTTTCCTCTGTTGTGGTGGTTATTGCCTCCATTCTGGCGGGTTTCCAGGCACCCTTTACGGCCTTGGAGCTGCTGTGGATCAACATCATCATGGATGGTCCGCCTGCCCTTACGCTGGGCCTGGAACCGATTCGTGCGGATCTTCTGAAGCATAAGCCTACGAAGCGAAATGAGAATATCCTCTCAAAGGGCATGCTGATCCGTATCTTTGCGAACGGCTTCTATATTTCTGCTGTTTTCATGCTGCAGCATTTCCGAAATTTCCTGGGGGCAGCAGAGAATGAGCAGGCGACCGTGCTGTTTACGCTCTTCGTGCTGTTCCAGCTGTTCAATGCCTTCAACTGCCGGGAGCTGGACAACACGCCCATGTTCCGGAATATTCTGCGGAACAAGCTGATGCTGGGCGTTTTCCTGCTGGTACTGGTATTGCAGTTTGCCATCACGCAGTTCGGTGCGGCGGTATTTGAAACAGTGGCTCTTTCTGCCGGAATGTGGCTGAAAATGGTGCTGACGGCGCTGACAGTAGTTGTGCTGAATGAGCTGGTGAAATTTTTCATGAGGAAATTCTGATCGGATCATGATCGGATGCGATTGTTTATAACATCAAAAAAAGCGGGGTGCTGCAGAGCACCTCGCTTTTTGAGCTTTTGGTCTATGGGAGAATGGTTATCTTCCCAGCAGGAATTTTTCCACCACCTGTGCCACGCCGTCATTGTCGTTGGTATCGGTGATATAGTCGGCCCGCTCCCGGAGAATGTCCTGGGCGTTTTCCATGGCGACACCGAGTCCTGCATAATCAATCATGGTAATATCGTTATAGCCGTCACCGCAGGCGATGAGTTCCTCGCGGCTTCCGCCCAGAAGCTTCAGGATCTTTTCCAGTGAGGCGGCCTTTTCGATTTTCGGCGGCACAATTTCCAGAAAATAGGTTTCGGAGAAGAAGAGGTTCAGGGCATCTCCGTACTTTTCCCGGAGAAACTGCTGGTAACGCTTCAGCTTCTCGTGCTCTCCGACGGCCAGGAACTTCACCACCGGCTCCGGAAGAGCCTTTGCCAGAGAGGGAACCGCGATGATAGGCGTGCGGTTTATTTTTGCTTCAATATGCACATAAGGGTCATCTGGCTCCTCGGTCAGGACGCCCTCCGAACTGTAGCTCACCAGCGCCACATCGAAGTCCCGGTGAGAGGCGCAGATATCCTCATAGTACTCCATAGGGATGGTTTTATGAATGAGGCATTCTCCGGTGCTGCAGTCCACCGCCTCTCCGCCGTTATAGGAAAGCACATAGCCGCCGATGCGGGGGAGGTCAAGCCTTTGCGCAATCGGCATTACCCCCACCAGAGGCCGTCCGGAGGCCAGGATAATGTGGGTCCCCTTTGCTGCGGCCTCCTGCAGCACATCAACGGTATGCTGGGAAACCTCCTTCTGAGAGTTGGTAAGCGTGCCGTCCAGATCCAATGCAATAAATCGATACATAACTGTCTCCTGAGTCATAATTTGTAATTGTTCAGACTATCAGATCATAGTATAAAAGCACGATTGTAAAAAAGCACTAGATATCATGCAAAACTTTTGCAAAACTTTTTGATTTTGGGGGCTTTTGCTTTTGGATGAAATACGCTAAAATACACTTTTGCATAATCATGAAACGAATATAGGGTGAAAAATGGCGAAGAAAAATACAGCAGCTGCAGCACAGCAGATTGACAGAATTACATTGCTGAAGATTGTGGACGACCTCATCAAGAAGGGCCGTAGCAATAAAAACTCCATTGACGAAAGTCAGGTTGCCTATGCCTTCCATGGATATGAGGTGGCAGAAGAGCAGATGGAGTATATTCAGAAGTTTATAGAAGAGAAGGGCATTGAGATCGTTCCGGATGTGGACGAGCAGAGCCTGAAGGAAATCGAGTCCGGAGATCCGAAGAACGATGATGAATTCGATGACGACGATGATGAATTCGATGATGACGAGGACAACGTTGACCTGGAATCCCTGAACCTTCTCAGCGGCATTGACACGGACGATCCGGTTCGTTTCTATCTGAAGGAAATCGGTACCATTCCGCTGCTGACACCGGATGAGGAGCTTTCTCTTGCAAAGCGCAGCAAGGACGGGGATATGGTGGCGCGGCAGCGTCTTATCGAAGCCAATCTTCGCCTGGTGGTTTCCATCGCCAAGCGCTATACCGGACGCGGTATGAGCATTCTGGATCTCATTCAGGAAGGAAATCTGGGCCTCATGAAGGGCGTAGAGAAGTTTGAACCGGAGAAGGGCTTCAAGCTGTCCACCTATGCCACCTGGTGGATCCGGCAGGGCATTACCAGAGCTCTGGCGGACCAGTCCAGAACCATCCGTGTGCCGGTGCATATGGTGGAGAGCATTAACAAGGTGACCCGGACCCAGCGCCGTCTGACGCTGGAGCTGGGCTATGAGCCCTCTCTTAAGGAGCTGGCCAAGGAGCTGGATATGCCGGAGGAGAAGCTGAAGGAGATTCTTGACGTTTCCAAGCAGCCCACCAGTCTCGAAACCCCGGTTGGCGATGAAGAGGATTCCAACCTCTCTGACTTCGTGGCGGATGAGAAGATGGTTTCTCCGGAGCAGAATGCGGCCAATGTTATGCTGAAGGAGGAGATTGACAAGCTTCTTCTCAACCTGAAGGATCGTGAGAGAGATGTTCTCATTTACCGTTTCGGCTTACATGGAGAGGAGTCCCATACACTGGAAGAGGTGGGACAGATGTTCGGCGTTACCCGTGAGCGTGTGCGTCAGATCGAGGCGAAGGCCCTGAAGAAGATCAGTCTGCCCAAATACAAGAACAGCCTCATGGGCTTCCTGGAGGATAACTAAACATATGAAGCTTCTCTTTTTTGATGTGGACGGAACATTGATGAATGAGGAACGCGTGATCCCGGCTTCTGCGCTGCAGGCATTGTCTGCAGCCAAGGAGGCCGGGAATCTCGTTTTTGTCAACAGCGGCCGTACCAGCGGCATGCTGCATGGGGTAATGTCGGCGGTCCCGGCAGACGGGTTCCTGTGCGGCTGCGGGACGGAGCTGCTGTATCAGGGACGTCAGCTCTACTACCATGCCCTCAGCGAGGAGATGAAGCAGCAGGTGATGGCGGCTTCGGATCGCTATGGTGTGCTTGTGTTTCTGGAGGGAAGGAGCGGCTGGCATTGCCAGCCCTCCTCTGCGTTGCTGGAGACGCATCCTGCGCTGCAGGAAACGTATGAACGGATGCTGTATTATGTGGGTAATGAAGGCGGTATCGACAGCACGCCTTACGAGGGTGCGTATGAGATATCCAAATTCTGTGTACAGGCAGATGCGGCCTCGGATATAGAAGGCTTCAAAAAGGACTTTGCTCAGGATTTTACATTGATCGACCGGCGGGATGGCTTCTATGAGTGCGTGCCGAAGGACCACAGCAAGGGAATTGCCGTGGACCAGATCCTGAAGCACTTCGGCTGCAGCAGGGAGGATGCGTATGCCTTCGGAGACAGCACCAATGATCTCGAGATGTTTCTGCACTGCGACCATACCATTGCCATGGGACAGCATGATCCGGCTTTGGATCCTTATACGGAGTTTGTGACGGCGGAGGTGGATCAGGACGGCATCGCCAAGGCAGTGGCACATTTTGGGCTGGATAAGAAATGAGGATGGCTGCTGAACAAGGTGGAAAATTGTACGGATCCATATGCAAAGAAATTCCATTTTTTTCTTGACGATTCGACACCTTTCCTGTATAGTACATCAAGTCGCCGCAAGTGAGACACGAGCGGCGATAAAAAA
>CAZJQX010000034.1:5828-20518 GCA_964548305.1 uncultured Lachnospiraceae bacterium | reverse complement strand
ATAATCGCGGAACACTTGTGGTCGGATTTAGCACCTATGCTGTTTTTGCTGGCTGCTGGACTTGGCATGCTTTTCTTCCGACACACTAAACAGTATTTTATCTGGGCAGCGGTGATTGCAGCAGCAAAGGATGTACGATTTGATAAAATTGTGAGAGTATCGGTGGCCGTGGGGATATTCGTTATGGTTATTGCCTTTGCCGGAGTACAGGCAGGGCTTGTGGAAGATATCGTCCATAATTCAAGGGGCGGACATATTTCGCATTCGCTGGGGATTGTATATTCGACAGATTGTGCAGCGCATGTCTTTTATATTATTTTGGGAATCTTTTACCTAAAGTGGAGAGGCATGAGACTGGGTGAATATGTGGCGATTGCTGTTATTGCGATTGCTGTTTTCGAGGTGACCAGAGCAAGAAATAATACGATATGTACTTTTTTATTGATGGCTGCCGCAATAATATACAGATTAGCAGAAGTATATACGCAAAAAAATGGAAAAGCAGAGGGATTTCGCAGATTATTTGTGATTGCATGCTGTGCTTTCATGATTTTTTGCATTGGATTTTCGCTATATCATTCTTTTTTCTTTAATGCTGACAATCCGTTTATCAGCAGTTTGAATGGAAAATTGGGCGGCCGTTACAGTATGGGTTATCAGGCATATTGCGAGTATGGATTAAAATTGTGGGGAAGTGACATACCACAGTTTGGCGGCGGCGGCAGTTCTATATGGCCGGATAATTACTTCTTTTTGGATATTTCCTATGTTTCGATTCTGCTGTGTCAAGGAATAGTGATTTTCATGGCTGCACTATTATTGAACGTAAGAACCATATGTGTTGGAAGAAAGAATAATGTATTTCTGATAGTGATTTTGGCCTTGATTGCTTTGCAGAGTATGTTAGAGCATCATATGATTGAATTGTCATACAATTATTTTCTGCTGGCTGCGTTTGCAAATATTCAACAGCTGCCATCGAAAGTGATGTTAAAAGATGAAAAAGAGGCTGCTGAATGACACCTGTATATTCTGGTAACGGAGGGTATCAAATCGGAAAATCTTATAGGGTGGCTGTTGGATTCATCAATGTGATGACGCAAATTGGAGAAAAATATGAACAAAACTGAAATCTATGATTATCTGAGCAAAAAGCAGATTTCCTTCGAAATCACCGAGCATCCGGCGGTGTTCAGCATGGGAGAGCTGAGTGATGTGGTACTTCCCTACCCGGAGTGGGATGCGAAGAATCTCTTTGTCCGGGATGACAAAAAGCAGAATTATTATCTGATCACAGTCCGGGGAGATAAGCGGGTGGATCTGAAGGCCTTCCGCCGGGAGCAGGGACTCAGAAACCTGTCCTTTGCTTCGCCGGAGGATCTGCTGGAGATCCTTGGCCTGATACCGGGCTCCGTGTCACCCTTCGGACTGCTGAACGATACAGAGCACCGGGTGCATTTCTATCTGGATCAGGAATTTGAGGGGCATCCCATCGGCGTGCATCCCAATGACAACACCGCCACGGTCTGGCTGCAGGCGGCGGACCTCATGGCATTGGTGCAGGCCCACGGCAATACGGCGGAATATGCTCCGCTGCCGGTAAGGGCATAACTATCCCGCAATTGTTTGGCGCTGCATTGTCGAATTGCATATTTTTCGGCAATAAATAATTATTTTTCATTGAATGTGTGTCTCTTTTGTGTCCCTTTCCGTGCTAGAATGACGTCAGTTAAAGGGAAAGAGAAAAGGGAATTCGATCAAAGGGATCGGATAACCGATTTGAAAGGAGAAAAATTATGCTTAACTCAATGATCACTCTGCTGGATGTAAACCCGTTTCAGACCATGGGAACGCCCATCACAAGCCTCATCAACATGGCGCTTTCGCCGGCACTGGCGCTGGTGGCTGCCATCGGTGCCATCTACTGCATTATCGTAGGTGCCAGACTGGCCAAGGCGGATGAGCCGCAGGAGAGAGAGAAGGCCAAGAAGTCACTGACCAATGCGGTCATCGGCTTCGTGCTGATCTTCGTACTTCTGGCAGCCCTGAAGGTTGGTATGCCGGCATTCGAGACATGGTACAAGGGTGTAGAGGTAACCACCACTGCAAATTCCTGATGTCTGAGGACAAAGTGTAAAACAAAACTTGAAAATGTCCGCCATACAGAGACAATCGTCCCTGTAGAAAAAACAAAAAAGAATTGACAGAGAAAAATGACTCTGCTATAGTAAAGCGCAAAAGCAAGGAGGCTTCGGGAATCCTTGCTTTTGCCTTTTTTTATTTGCTGTCCGTCGGGCTTTGACGGACGCCATGTTTTCGGGAGGGAAATGCAGATGAATGCGATGGAGATTGCAAACGGAATACCCATGTGGGTTGCCTGCGGCATACCGGTGCTTCTGGTGCTGGCGCAGGCTTTTATCTTTGCGAAAAATGCCTTTAGTGCCGGAAAACGGCTCGGGCTTACAGATGCCCAGCTGAAGGGCGCGGTGCGGAGCAGTGCGACCACATCCATCGGCCCTTCCTTCGTGATTCTCAGCGGCATGCTGTCGCTGCTCATCAGCATTGGCGCTCCCATGGCCTGGATGCGTCTGTCTCTCATCGGCTCCGTTATGTTCGAGTCCATTGCGGCAGGCTTCGGTACATCTTCAGTGGGCGTACAGCTGGGCGCAGATGAGCTGACGCCTCTGGCACTGGATATGGCAGTCTGGACCATGGTTCTGGGCTCCATCGGCTGGATCATTTTCGCCACCATTTCCGCGAACCGCATGGACAAGGTGCAGCACAAGATCTCCGGCGGCGACCCGGCGAAGCTCATGGCCATCTCCACAGCGGCCATCATCGGTGCCTTCAGCTCCATGTCCGCTTCGCACCTCATCAAGCTGAATAAATATTCTCTGGCCTGTGTTCTGGGTGCGGTATTCATGGCCATTTGTATGAAGCTTTCCGAGAAGCCCGGCTTTGCCAAGCTGAAGGAATGGAATCTGACCATCGCCATCTTTGCGGCAATGATCATTACCGCGCTGATCTGAGGAAGGAGCGAGTATGAACGAGAAGGATTTTTTTGAAAAGGAATATATGCCGAAGATGCACCGCATCGGAAAGCTGACCGGCTTTCTGGGCGTGGTTCTGTCCTTCCTGCCGGCGCTGATGCTGGCGGTGGTATACGGACTTTTGCCGGATCCCGCAGCGCTGCTGACCGCCTTTGTGGCATGTGCCAGTGCCTTCGGCTTCCTCTGGGTGGTGGAGCCCATTTCTTATTTCACGGTGCTGGGACCTGTGGGCACCTATATGGCCTTCCTCTCCGGCAACATTTCCAACATGCGTGTGCCCTGTGCCAGCATGGCTCAGGTTTCCGCAGGCGTGGAGCCGGGTACGGAAAAGGGTCAGATCATTTCCGTCATCGGAATGGCTACTTCCATCATCATTAACGTCTCCGTTCTAACCATAGGTGTGATCCTGGGAAGCTCCGTGCTGTCCCAGCTGCCTGCAGCGGTGACAGAGGCTCTGAATTACCTGCTGCCGGCGCTTTTCGGCGCCCTGCTCATGCAGTTCGGCATGAAGCGGCTGGGCTTTGCCTCCGGCATGCTGGTTTTTGCGGTACTTATCTACATTGCCATCAAGGCGGGTATCTTCTCCTGGCTGCCGGGTGCGTCCAACTATCTCGGTACGCTGGCCAGCGTATTTGTGGCCATTGGTGTGACCCTCGCAAGCTATAAGAAGAATGGAAAGGTACAAAAGGAGGCAAAAAGTGCTTAAGAATAAGAAGGAAATGCTTTCGGCCATGGAATCCCTGCGGCCCCTTTGCGAATCAACGGCGGAAGCACTGTGGAACAATCCGGAGTTGGGCGGCACGGAGCAGCATGCATCGGATCTGTTCCGGAAGGTTCTTACAGATGAGGGCTTCCGCATTGTGAACGAGCCGAAGCTCCCCTATGCCTTTTATGGGGAATACGGCAGCGGTAGTCCGGTGATTGCGGTGCTGGGCGAATACGATGCTCTGCCGGGGCTTTCACAGAAGTGCCAGATCACCAAGGAGCCTGTGGTACCCGGCGCACCGGGCCATGGCTGCGGCCATAATCTGCTGGGATCGGCAGCATTGACCGGTGCCGTTGCCATTCGCCGCTTCCTGGAGCAGGAGAAGCTGCCGGGAACCGTGCGCTTCTACGGCTGCCCGGAGGAGGAGCTTCTTTCCGGTAAGGTGAAGATGGCCTATTATCACATGTTTGACGGCTGCGACATGGCCCTCAGCTGGCATCCGATGTCCGCCAATATGGTCTACGAGGCCGGTTATCTGGCCAGCGCCTCCATTAAATTCTTCTTCAAGGGACAGACCAGCCATGCGGCCTTCGCCCCGGAGCGCGGAAGAAGTGCGTTGGATGCGGTGGAGCTTACCAGTGTGGGCGCAAACTACCTGCGGGAGCATGTGACCGACAAGGCCCGTATTCATTACACCACAGACAGCGGCGGATTTGCACCGAACATCGTGCCGGACAAGGCCAGTGCCTGGTACTTCACGAGAGCGCCCCATATCTCGGATGTGAAGGATATCCTTCGGCGGCTGACCCTTGTGGCTGAGGGTGCGGCCCATATGACCGAAACTCAGGTGACGGCAAAGATTGAGTATGGCTGCTGCGATATGCTGAGTGAGAAGAGCTTCACGGATCTCACCTGGCGAAACATGCAGGAAATTCCGGTGCCGACGTACACCGAGGAGGAGCTGGCCTTTGCCAAGAGCCTTCAGGATACCGTGGATCCCGGCATCAAAGCGCATGATGAGAAGGCATATGAAGCGAAGGACAAGGCCCTGGCAGATGCCGTGGTATCTCGGGATGCCTGGGAGAAGGCACCGCTCACCGCTTCCTCCGACAGCGGTGACGTGAGCCAGATGATGCCCATGAATCTGTTCACAGCGGCCTGCTGGCCCGTGGGCGTCGGCCCTCATACCTGGCAGAGCTGTGCCTCAGCCGGCAGCAGCATCGGCCGGAAGGGCGCCTTCTATGCGGCGGAGGTCATTGCCGCGACAGCCTATGATCTCTTCACCGATGAGAAGCTGCGGGCAGAGATCAAGGCGGAGTTTGACCGTCAGGATCGGGAAGCCTACAGTCCCATGTATACAGAAGACTGAAACGAGTCCGGAATGGGGGATGCCTCATTCCGGCTCTTTTTTTGCTTATTCTGTAACTCTATGCTATAATGACGCCAAATGACGAAAATTTTGCGGAGTGACTATGAGCAGCGAAGAAATCATGATCGAGGTCAGCGATGTGACCAAGGTCTATAAGCTATACGACAAGCCCATTGACCGATTGAAGGAATCGATGAGCTTTACCCATAAGAATTACCATCGGGACTTCTATGCCCTGAACCACATCAGCTTCAATGTGAAGAAGGGCGAGGCAGTGGGCATCATCGGCACCAACGGCTCCGGCAAGTCCACCATGCTGAAAATCATCACCGGGGTTCTGACACCGACGGCCGGCAGCATTCGCACCCAGGGTACGGTCTGTGCGCTGCTGGAGCTGGGCGCCGGCTTCAACCAGGATTACACCGGCATCGAAAACATTTACATGAACGGCACCATGATGGGCTTCACCCGGGAGGAGATGGATGCGAAGCTTCAGGACATTCTGGATTTCGCGGACATCGGCGACTTCGTCTACCAGCCGGTGAAGTCCTATTCCAGCGGTATGTTCGTGCGTCTCGCCTTTGCGCTCTACATTTCCGTGGACCCGGATGTGCTTATCGTGGATGAGGCATTGTCCGTGGGAGACGTATTCTTCCAGGCGAAATGTTATCACCGGATGGACGAGCTGAAGCAGAAGGGCACCACCATTCTCATGGTGACCCACGATCTCGGCTCTGTCATGAAGTACTGTGACCGGGTGCTGCTGCTGAACAAGGGCGAGCGCATCGCCGAGGGCAAGCCGGGTGAGATGGTGGATCTTTATAAGAAGATTCTGGCCGGGCAGTACAGCGGCAACGAGGATTTTGTGGACAAGCAGGACTTCGGCGTGGATTCTGTAGGCGGTGAGGCCGTGAAGCTCCGGCAGGATAATGCAGGCGGTGCGGCAGCCGGAGACACGCCGAAGGAAGCGGCAGCACAGGAGCCGGAGGGGCTCATGCAGGCGCAGCTCACATTAAATCCGGCGGTACAGCATTACGGCAACGGCAAGGCGGAGATTTACGACTTCGGCATCCTGGACCAGAAGGGAAAGGTCACCAATGTGGTGCTGAAGGGCGAGTACTTCTCTATTAAGGAAAAGATCCGCTTCCATGCGCCCATTGAATCGCCGATTTTCACATTTACGATCAAGGACAAGCGGGGCGCGGATCTCACGGGCACCAATACCATGTTCGAGGGCGAAAACATTGCCCCGGTGAAGGCGGGAGACGAGTACACCTGCACCTTCCGGCAGAAAATGACGCTTCAGGGCGGGGAATATCTGCTGTCTATGTCCTGCACCGGCTTCGAGCAGGGAGAGCACACGGTCTATGACCGGAAATATGACATTGCGAGCCTCACGGTGCTGAGCAACAAAAACACGGTGGGGGTTTATGATATGGAGTCTGCGGTGACTCTGGAAAGGCATGATGCATGAGTTTTGGCAAGCATAGAACCAATCTCCTGGACTGGATTCATTTCGAGAACCCGGCGACGGGCTTTCCGCAGGATGCGGAGCTTCTGCTGCTGACGGAGGACGAGGCCCGGGAGGATTATCTCGAACTGCTGCAGGGCCGGGTGAAGAAGGTGGATACGGAGCCCCGGGAGGGACTGTATCATTATATTGTGATGCCCCGGCTCACGAAGGGCGCGATGCATCTTTTCGGTGAGAGCCTCGCAACCTTGCTGCCTGCGCTGGAGAATCGCCTGTATCCCGGCGGCAGTCTGGTGTTGGGACTGGAAAATCATGACGATGTGGAGCGGCTTGCCAGCGGTCTCTACGAGGATAATGTCTATTATTCGACATTTAATGAGCTGGCGTCCATGGAAAAGGACTTCGCGGCACGGCATCCCATGGGACGGCTGCAGCGTTTTTATCCGCTGCCGTCTTTGGAAATGCCCCTTCGCTTCTATACAGATGCGCATATGCCTGCGGCCGGAGAGGAGGACGTACGGATCGGTGCACTGCTGTCTGCGGGGACCTTCCGCACGCTGGCACCGTCTTATTTCTGTATTCTGACACCGCAGCCGAAGCAGGCCTATCATGACCGTCTTTATCGTGACTGGCTGCCGGTTTACATTAAGTACAATTCCAGCCGGAAGCCGGAATATGCCATCAAAACCGAAATTCTCAAGGACGGCGAAGGCAAACTTCATGTACTGAAGGAGGGCCTGAGCCCGGCGGCAAATGCACATATCGAATCTCTCCGGGAGAAGGCGGCGCTGCTGGAGAAACAGAACCCGGCCATTTCCGTGCTTCATGAGGAGAAGACCCATAACGACTTTGGCTCCGGCCGGAGTCTTTCTGCTGTGCTCTATCCCTATGTGAAGGGTGAGAGCCTTGCGGCCATTCTGGGGGCTATGATTGAGGGCGGCAAGGCTCCGGTCAAGGCTCTGCAGGAGTCCATGGATCTGGTGCTGGGCGCCTCCGAGGGAGAGCTCTGTCCGGCCAACCTGGACTGCCTTTTTGACAATGTTTTAATGCAGGAGGGGCGTCCTGTGCTCATCGACTGCGAATGGGTGCAGGAGCAGCCGGTGCCGGTGCGCTTCCTGCAGTACCGGATGCTGTCCTACTGGTATGAAGAATATCGGCAGCAGCTGGGCTATCCGGATCTCGGCAGTTTCCTGCGGCTCTTCGGTTTCGCGGCTGAGGATGTGCAGGCGCAGAAGGAAAGAGAAGAGCAGCTGCAGCGGGAAATTCACGGGGACGGCGAGGACAGCAATGCCTGGGCCTACCAGCAGAGCCGGGTGACGGTACAGAACTTCCTGGCGCAGCAGAAGGAGATTTCCGAGCAGAAGGACTGCATCGCGGAGCTGAGTCGCCAGGTGAAGGAAAGAGATGTGGCGCTTCACAAGGAGCGGGAGGTGCAGAGGCTCACCAACGTTCATGTGGGAAACCTGGAGAAGGTGGTTGCCATTCATGAGAGGGACATCAAGACCCTGCAGCAGGAAAGGGATTATTACCAGCGGCACCAGAGCATTCCCAGCCGGCTGCGGCAGAAGCTGCAGGCCAAGCTGGAGGCGCATTTCCCGACGGGCACGAGGAAGCGGCAGCTCCTGAGCTATGGCTTCCGGACGCTGCGGCATCCCATCCGTATGTGCTCCCTATATCTCACGGAGGACGGACGGAACCGGATTCAGGGCGATTTCGCCATCGGAAACGGCTATTTCGAAAACGGAAAGCTCCGCTTTGAGCGGGCTGAGCAGCCGTTGGTGTCCATTGTGATTCCCTGCTACAACCAGATTCACTATACTTACCAGTGTCTCCTGTCCATTCTGCAGCATACGGATTTTCAGAAGACACCCTATGAGATCATCATTGCGGACGATGTTTCCACCGATGCGACCCGGGAGCTGAAGCGCTATGCGGACAATCTGGTGCTGGCCCGGAACACGGAGAACATGGGCTTTCTGAAGAACTGCAACCAGGCGGCGGCCATGGCACGGGGAGAGTTTATCTTCTTCCTGAACAACGATACCAAGGTCTGCGAGGGCTGGCTGGACAGTCTCGTGTCGCTCATGCGCCGCGACGAAGGCATTGGCATGGTGGGCTCGAAGCTGGTCTATCCCGACGGGCGTCTCCAGGAGGCCGGGGGCATCATCTGGTCCGATGCCTCGGGCTGGAACTACGGACGTCTCCAGGATCCCGCGGAGCCGGAGTTTAACTATGTAAAGGATGTGGACTACATCTCCGGCGCGGCCATTATGATCCGGACTGCTCTCTGGAAGGAGATCGGCGGCTTTGACGAGCGCTTTGCACCGGCCTACTGTGAGGATTCGGATCTGGCCTTTGAGGTACGGCGGCACGGAAAGCGGGTGGTTTATCAGCCCCAGTCCGTGGTGGTGCACTTTGAGGGCATCAGCAACGGCACGGATGTAAACGGCACGGGCCTTAAGCGCTACCAGGTGGTGAACCAGGAGAAGTTTAAGGAAAAGTGGAAGGACGAGCTTCAGAAGCAGTCGGTGAATGACGGCAATCCCAATCCCTTCCGGGCCCGGGAGCGGGGGCAGAACAAGCGCTATGTGCTGGTGATCGACCATTATGTGCCCACCTGGGACAAGGATGCCGGGTCTAAGACCACCTGGCAGTATCTGCAGATGCTGGTGGCAAAGGGTTATCAGGTGAAGTTCCTGGGGGACAATTTCCTGCATGAGGAGCCCTATACCTCGGCGCTGGAGCAGCTGGGCATTGAAGTGCTCTACGGGCAGAGGATGCAGGGAGATATCTGGAACTGGATCGACCGGAACAAGGATATGATCCAGGTCTGCTACCTGAATCGGCCCCACATTGCGACGAAATACATCGATTATATTCGCGAGCACACACGCTGGAAGTGTATTTTCTACGGTCATGACCTGCATTTCCTCCGGGAGCGTCGGGAGTATGAGCTGACGCATGATCCGGCAATTCTGCAGGATGCGGAGTATTGGCGCAGCATGGAGCTTTCCATGATGAAGAAGGCGGATATCAGCTACTATCCCTCGCAGGTGGAGATCGACGGCATCCATGCCATTGACCCTTCAATCAATGCGAAGGCCATCACGGCCTATGTCTTTTCCGAGAAGGCTGCGGTGGAGAAGGATTACCAGAAGCGGGAGGGGCTGCTCTTCGTGGGCGGCTTCGCGCATCCGCCCAACAAGGACGGTGTGCTCTGGTTCGCGAAGGAGATTTTCCCGCTCATTCGCCGCACACTGCCGGAGATCAAATTCCGGATTGTGGGCTCCCATGCGGATGAGGAGGTGCTGGCACTGGGCAATGAAGCCGGCATCGAGGTGCTGGGCTTTGTCAGCGATGAACGGCTGGCGGAGCTCTACCAGGAGAGTCGTCTCGTGGTGGTGCCGCTTCGCTACGGCGCCGGTGTGAAGGGCAAGGTAGTGGAGGCTCTTCACGAGGGCAGTGCGATTGTTACCACCTCCTGCGGCGCCGAGGGAATCCCCGGTGTGGAGCAGGTGCTGCGGATCGCGGATGAGCCCGAGGAATTTGCGGCGGAGGTCTGCCGACTCTATCCCAACATGGGGGCGCTCATCGAGCTGTCCCAGGGGGCAGTGCGCTATGTGGAGGAAAATTTCTCCGTAGATGGGGCCTGGAGCCGTATCCGGGAGGATTTTGATACTGACTTATAAAACAGTTAGGAGCATTTTATGCAGGCAATACTTTTGTGCGGCGGACTGGGCACCCGGCTCCGCTCTGTGGTTTCGGATCGGCCGAAGCCGCTGGCGGACATCAACGGAAAGCCCTTTATGGAATATGTGATCCGGGAGCTTATGAAGCACGGCATTGATGACATTATCTTTGCGGCCGGATATATGGGGAAAATGATAGAGGATTTCTTCGGTGACGGCAGCGCCTTCGGCTTTCGGGCAAGCTATGCCTATGAGACCAGTCAGCTGGGCACGGGAGGTGCGCTCAGAAATGCATTTCCCTATGTGACGGAATCCATGGTCTATGCCCTGAACGCGGATACCTTCTACCGGATTGATTACAGTGCTCTCCTTCGGCTGAAGGAGGAAAAGCATTGTCCTATGGCGCTGGTGACCCGGGAGGTTTCGGACATCAGCCGCTACGGCGAGGTGCGGACAGCAAACGGTCTTGTGGCGAGCTGGAATGAAAAGAACCCGGAGAATCGGCCCGGCGAGATCAACGGCGGTATTTATCTTCTGGATCGGGAGCTGATTGCCCGGATTCCGGAGGGAAAGCACAGCCTGGAAAATGAGCTGCTGCCACAGTGGCTTTCGGAGGGGATGGAGATCGGTGTCATGCGGAATGAAGGCTATTTCATCGACATCGGCATTCCGGAATCCTATCGGCAGTTTCAGGCGGACGTGGCCGAGGGCAGAATATGAAGCTGCCGAAGATTGTCTTTCTGGACCGGGATGGTACCATAAATGAAGAAGTGAACTATCTTCATAAGCCGGAGGATTTCCGCTTTGTACCCGGTGTACCGGCAGCCCTCCGGCGTCTCCATGAGGCGGGCTACCTGCTTATTGTGATCACAAACCAGGCAGGTATAGCCAGAGGCTATTACAGCGAGGCGGACTGCGAAGCGCTGAATCGGTATATGGCGGAAATGCTGTCGGCGCAGGGGGCTGTGCTCACGGCGGCCTATTACTGTCCCCATCATCCGGTTCACGGTATCGGTAAGTACCGGAGAGAGTGCAGCTGCCGGAAACCGAAGGACGGACTGTTTTTGCAGTGCTTAGCGGATATGAACACATTGCCTTCGGTGGATTTTCATCAGAGCCCATTGGTGCTTTCCGAGGAAGAGCTTGCGGCCCTTCGGCAGTGGAAGGCGGAAAATGCGAAGGATGCACTCTGGTATATGATCGGCGACAAGCGGATCGACACCCAGGCGGGGCATCAGTTCGGCATACGGTCCATATTGGTGGGCAGCGGCTACGGCCGGGAAGAAAAGGAGAAGGCCGTGCCCGGGGATTATGATGTTTACTTTGACACCTTAGGGGAGGCAGCAGAATGGATTCTGAGACAAGAGCAGTGAAGCAATTGGATACATTGATTTCGCGCTATCCGGCATTGGCGCCTATCCGGGAAGACATTTACCGGGCCTATGAGCTGCTGCGGGACTGCTACAGCCGGGGCGGAAAGCTCCTTATATGCGGCAACGGCGGCTCCTGTGCGGATGCCTATCATATCGTAGGCGAGCTCATGAAGGGCTTCTGTAAAAAGCGTCCGATTTCCGATGCACTGAGAGAACGGCTGACGGCCATCGCACCGGAGGACGGCGCGAGGCTTTCCGAGAAGCTGGAGCAGGGACTCCCGGCTATTGCGCTGCCGGCGGAGACGGGACTGAACACCGCCTTCGGCAATGACAAGGATCCGGTTATGAGCTTTGCCCAGGGAGTTCTGGGCTACGGCAAGCCGGGAGATGTGCTGCTGGGCATCACCACCTCAGGAAATTCCCGGAACGTGATCTATGCCCTGGAGGTAGCCCAGGCCATGGAAATCCGCAGCATTGTGCTGACGGGAAAAGACGGCGGACGGGCGGCCGGTATGGCGGATTGCGCCATCATTGCCCCCTCCTGCGAGACCTACCAGATCCAGGAGTATCATCTTCCCATCTATCATGCGCTGTGCCTCATGCTGGAGGACAGCTTTTTTGAGGAATAAATGATGCAGACCAAGCATGTTTTTGCGGTGGCGGCCTACGGCGCGTCTCCCTATCTGGACGGACTTCTCCGGTCGCTGAAGGCCCAGAGTATTCCGTCGAAGATCATCATCTGCACCTCTACACCGAACCAGGAAATCACGGCGCTGTCGGCGAAGTACCAGGTGCCGGTGTATGTGCGGCAGGGGCAGTCTTCGCTGCAGGCGGACTGGAACTTTGCCTACCAGCAGGGGGCAGCCATAGCGCCTCTCGTGACCATCGCTCACCAGGACGACATCTATTATCCGGATTATACGAAGGCGGTGCTCCATGCCTGGAATGCCTATCCGGACATGTCGCTTTTCTGCTGCCGTTACGATACCATTGATGCGGAGGGAAAGCAGATTCCCGGGAAGACGGAGAGTGTGAAGCGTCTCCTTCGGCTTAGGCTCCGGAATCATCGGGCCAGCGGAAGACAGAACGTGAAGCTCAGCGCACTGCGCTGGGGAAATGGGATCGGATGCCCAACATGTACATATAATCGAAGCTTTTGTGGGACGGAACTCTTCCAAAACGGGTATAAATTCGTGATAGATTGGGACACACTTGTGCGACTGGCCAAGAGCCCGGGCCGCTTCATCTGTCTGGAAAGACCGTTGATGGCCTATCGTGTCCACAGCGGCGCGGAGACGGCAAAGCAGATCCATAACCAGAATCGGGAGCGGGAGGAGACGGAGGAATTCCGGAAGCTCCACGGTCCGCTGATGACCCGGCTGCTGATGCATTTTTACAGGAAGGCCTATACTGCCTATGGGACAGAGGAATAAAACAGTCGGAACAATAGGGGTAATGCTGTCTTTTCTGCTTTTCTATGTCCTTTCCGGAAATCTGGAGCGTCTGCTGGAGGGAAAGAATCTGGCGGCGCTGGGAGAGCTGACGATGGTGGGTATCCTGCTGTTTGTCGTGTATTGCCTTTCCGGCGGAAGTCGGAAAAGAATTTTTGGCGGCACCATGCCGGTGCTGTTGGGGGAGCTGTATCTGCATCAGATGCTGCTTCCCTTTTTGGCGTCCCTTCTGTATGCCGGGGTGCTGCTTTTTCTTGTGCTGCTGCTCTTCGGCGAGCTTGGGGATTTCCGCAACCTTCGGCAGCAGGGGCTTCGCGGTATTGCGGGAAAGCTTCAGGGGCTTTGGCGGTCCGCGCGGGACTATCTGTCCGAATCGCAAAACGGAGAGGAGAAGTATCTTCTGCTGGCGCTGCCCTTTCTTCTCATCCAGCTGAACCGCATGAATATCGCGGTGGATTACGACAGCCTCCGTTACGGTCTGCGCTCCCAGTATGTGCTGTTTAACGGCAGCTTCTTCTCGGCTCTCGGACAGGTGAATGCAGTATACACCTATCCCAAGGGGCTGGAGATACTGACCTATCCCCTCAGCAGCTTCCGCTGTTTTGCTCTGCTGCTGATGTTCCAGTTCTGGTGCTATGTGCTTTGTCTTCTGCTGGTCGGGAAAATGACGGCGGCGCTCACCCGCAGCCGGCGCCGGGGCTTCCAGGCCTTTCTCTGTCTTTCTATGGTCAGTGCTCTCGGCAATATGTCCATTACCGCGAAGACGGACCTCATTACCCTGCTGTGTCAGCTGTATATGCTGTGGCTTTTTCTCCGTGGAGAGAAGCTGAAGAGCCTCGCTGCTGCCATTCTGAGCTTTTCCTTTAAGCCAACGGCTGTGGTGTTCACCACGGCTTCATTTGGTGTACTGGCTCTGGGAGAGTTGGGACTGTCTTTTATTTCAAGGAGAAACGGCACATTGGGGAATAACGGCAGTGCGGCGGCAGTGGGAAATGCTTATGCTTCGACAGCTGCATGGAATGGCCGGACATTGGAAGGCAGCGAGCAGGCAGCAATGAAAAAAGCGGCTTTCCGGGGGATTCCGGCGCTGTTGGTCTGTCTTGTCTTCACGGGTCTTGTTACCGCCAGAACCTGGATCATCACCGGTGTGCCCTTTTCCACTACTTTTACCGGTGTCTTTCAGGCCCTGGGCTGTACCGTGCGCTGGCCCTTCAACTTCGATGCCCATGTGGACTACGGCAGCAGTGCTGCACCCGCGGCTGCACTTCTTAATTTTCTGCGGCGGCTGATTCTGTTCCTGTTCTGTCCTGTGGGAGAGGACATGGCCCATGTGGAAATCGCCTGGGGCGGTGTGGAAATCCCGCTGCTTTTGCTCTTTGCTTTTCGGGCCTGTCGGCGACATTCCCCGAAAAAACGCGGGTTTTCGCAGGAAAACAATGTGGATAAGTCTCCGCAGCTGGTGATCCTGCTTTTTCTGGCGCTGACCGTTCTGTCCCTCCTCACCTTTTATATGCTGTGGCAGGTGGACGGAAATTACTACATTCTTTGGGACAGTGTACTGGTGCTGACGGCCTTTCTGGG
>CAZJQX010000034.1:0-5728 GCA_964548305.1 uncultured Lachnospiraceae bacterium | reverse complement strand
GCGCTGCTCACGACCCTCATCACCAGCTGGTCCGGAGCTGTGGGCTTCACGCCGATCCGGCTCCTGAACCGCGGCTATTATGACAACATTTCCGAGATCCGGGATTTCGAAACCGAGCGGGGCGCGGCGGCGCTCTGGGCGGAAATGTCGGCGGATCCCGCCAACCGGGTTCTGGCTTTTGCGGCGACGCCGGACTGCTACAAGGTGCTCTGCAATGTCCAGAGCATCACAGATGTGGAGGGCAGCGGCGGCAGTCCCGGTCTCTATGACAGTCTGACCTATTTTGAGTGGTTCCTTCGCTGGGCGGAGACGGACTATCTCTATCTGGAGGCGGACTTCCTGGGCGGAGAGAATGAGTCCCGGGCCCGGGAGATGCTTTTTGCACTCTGTCAGGACGGGGTGCTCTATGATTTCCACGGAACAGAGGACAAGCTGCTTTGCCGGGTGGACCAGGACCGGCTCATCTACGCCTGGAACAGTGAAACGGCGCCCCCGGCAGACGAGGCCCGGGTGACGGAGAGCCTTGCGGCGCTGACGAAGCTTTTGCAATGAAGGTAATATATATGGATACAAGATACAGAAACAAATGGATAGACGGGGGACAGGCACTGCTTGCCCTGCTGCTTCTCGGCTTTGTGGGCTTTTACATCAACCGCTACATCCGCATCGAGGGCCTGTACATGGATGACCTCTACATGTGGTCCTGCTACGGTGAGCAGTCCTTCTGGGAGTTTGCATTTCCCATCGGCACCTCCACCCGTTTCCGGCCCGTGTACTGGATCGCCACCTATCTCGAGATGATGCTGGTGCGGAACCATCCCGGCCTCTTTGTGCCCGTCAACATTATTCTGAACATTCTGACGGCGTATCTGATTTACAGCTTCGCCCGGCGGCTGTCGTGCGGCAACTTCCCGGTGGCGGTTCTTGCGGGCGGCATGTACCTGATTTCTCACTTTGCCTACTATCAGATCGGGCAGGCACTGGGGCTTCTGGAGACCATGTCTCTGTTTATGGCCATCCTGATTCTCTGGCTTCTCTATGATTTTCTGGCGGAGGGGAAGACCCGGCAGTTCTGTTTGGCGAATCTCACGTATTTTCTGCTGGTGTTCTCTCATGAACGCTATCTGGCGCTGTTTCCGCTCTTTTATCTGGCGCTGTTTTTCGGACCGCACCGGAGGTCTGTCGGGGCAATGTCTTCGGCGGAAAAGCGGGGCCGTATCTTCCGTTTTCTGCTGCCGCTGCTGCTTCTCCTTCTCATTATCGGCATCCGGCGCTATGCCATCGGCACGGCACTCCCGGCGGGAACGGGCGGAACAGAGGTGACGGATACCTTTTCTCTCGGCCAGGCACTGCAGTTTTCTTTCCAGCAGGTGATGTATCTTTTCGGCGTGAATATCGGGCCCACCTATCTTTCGGGAATTTCCTGGGCGGATTTTGCGCCGCTGTACCGGAAGCTCGTGTACTGCAGCTGGATTCCGCTGGGGATACTGGTGCTGAGCTACCTTGTGCTGTCCGTCCGGAACGGACGCTTTTCGCTGAAGAACCGGGAATTCTTGGGAAAAAATCTTCTTTTCCTCGCCTTCATTGCCCTCTGTATCGGCTGCTCCTCCATCACGATCCGGGTCGAAATGCGCTGGATTTACGTGAGCTATGCGGCCTGTCTTCTGTACCTCAGCTTCATGTGCGGCACATGCACGGATATGCTGGGCAGGGACCGTGCGGAGAAATGCTACCGGGCCGCTGAAGGGGACGGGGCGCGGAAGGTTCTGAGCCTGTCCGCCACCCGGGAGAAGCGGGCCTACGGCAGGCGGCTGGGCTTTGCGGCGGCAGTTATGTTTACGATTCCATGGATATTGTATGCAGGATGTATGGCACCGGTGGAACGCTATGACCGCTCACATTACAATGACATCTATTTCTGGGAGGATCAGGACCGGATGAATTCCCTGGCAGAGCAGACAGTGCTGAAGTACGGTGCGGACGCCGTGCTGGGAAAGCAGGTCTATATCCTGGAAAACAGCTATGGCATGAGCGATTTCTATGCACGGACCTTTTTCAAGGTCTATGACCCGAAAAAGACAGGACAGGGCACCCGGATTCATTTCGTGGATACCGTGGAGGATCTGACGGGGCTTGGGCTCACGAAGGAAAATGCCCTTGTGCTCCGGGAGGTGCCGGAGGCCCGGGGATATCAGGACATCACTGAGGAGGTACTGCCGTGAGAGAAAAACGGAAGGAACAGTCCGGCACAGAGGGAGGCCGCGTCATGGGAAGACAAGTCGGTGCGGGAATTCAAATCCGAGCAGTCCTGAGCGTTCTGCTGCCGCTCGCGGGCTTCCTCCTGCTGCTGCTCTACATCCGGAGTGCCTGTTGCGACGTGGTCTATTCGGATTACATCCGTCTCGTCAACAGCTATCTGCCGGATACCCTGAACCCGGCGAAGCTGCTGGTGTCGGATGTGTTGACCCGGATTCCGCTGACGTATTTGATTCGTTTTCTGAACTGTCAGATCTTCGGCTATTCCGTGACCTTTGACCGGGTGCTGGGCACGCTGGGGCTGCTGCTTTCGGGATTGGTGCTCGGCCGGTATATGCTGCGGGAACGGCTGTCTGTTGGGATAATGCTGTCGGTTTATCTTGTACTGTTCAGCCTCAATAAATGGGAAATGCTGCTGAACGGTTCAGGTTATCCGCACTTCCTGGCCTTTGCGCTTTTTTACGATCATTTCCTGGTGCTGGAACGGATCTATACGGGGACGGTGAAGCGCCGGGACTATGTCCTGTCTATTCTGCTGCCTTTGCTGGCGCTGCTTGCGGCGGGGCCCTATCTTGCGGTGTATATCGTCTGTCTCGTATTGCTCTATGGGTATATGTGGATCAGCAAAAACCGGAATGTGGATAAGTGTTCCCGGAGGTACTATGGCTACTGGACACTGGCGGCGCTGCTGGCGCTGTTCCTATATCTCCTCAGCAACCATTTCGCGGTCTATGAATATGCCGGCGCGCAGGATGTCGGCTTGCTACAGGTGCTGACGGGACAGCCGGCATTTGTTCTGCACTTTTTGCTGAACGGCTTTGCATCTATGCTTCTCGGCGGAGAGCTGCTGGAGAAGCTGCTGGGGAACGGCGTGCTCAGCTATCCCATGATCTACGGACTGGGACTGCTCGTGCTGCTGGCCTACGGCTTTGCGGCATTCGTTTACCTTCACCGGGGCTTCTATCGCCGGACGGTGCTGCCGGCATTGCTTCTGCTCTACGGGCTCGGCAGCCACGGCATCGTCTTTCTGTCCCGCTATATCTTCCTGAACGAGACCTATGCCTGGCAGAGCCGCTACAGTCTGCAGTACCAGAGCGGAATTCTCGGGATCCTGCTGATCTTCGGACTTCTGTGGAAGGAAGGCCGGGAGGCCAATGGCGGCGGCGTCGGGAAACCGGTGAAGCGTCAGGAAATGCGGAAGCAGGTAGGACCGGAAGAAAAAAGGCACTCGACCGAGCAGCCACGGAGAAGCTTGATGTGTCCGGAAGAGGGACGTGCATCAGAAAAACGAGTGGGGGCGCAAGTACGCCCGGCGGCAGTGCTCGCACTGCTTTTGAGCCTGGCCTTCCTCTGCGGCAACCTCTGGACCTGTGCTGAGGAGATCAAAAAAGCCCCGGCCCGGGAAGCGCACTACGAGGCCATGGCCGCGGCGGCGCAGCAGCTCGATCAGTATTCGGATGAAGAGCTGGAAGCTTTATTTGAATATCATCACGGCGGCGACCGCATCCGGGCCGCCTTCGGCATCTTGGAGAGCCAACATTGGAATGTGTATCGGCAGTGAGCGCTGTCGTATAGGGGAGTATAGAGAAATGAATCATGATCTAACGAAGGGGCCGGTGACGAAGTCGATGCTGCTGTTTGCCATTCCCATGATTTTGGGCGATCTTCTGCAGCAGTGCTACAATGTGGCGGATACGCTGATCGTGGGACAGTTTCTGGGACGGAATGCCCTGGCGGCGGTGGGATCCTCTTTTACGCTGATGACCTTTCTCACATCCATCCTCTTGGGCCTTTGTATGGGCAGCGGTGCGCTGTTTTCCATTCGCTTCGGGCAAAGGAATGACAAAGCCCTGCGGGAGAGCATCTGCGCGGCTTTTTTCTTCATAGCGGCAGCAGCAATCGTCCTGAATCTGGCCGCCTATGCCTGCCTTGATGGGATACGGGGCTTTCTTCGCGTGCTGGAGGATGCGGTGTGGACGGATATGCGGGCCTACCTCTTTGTGATCTTCATGGGCATACCTGCCATTTTTCTCTATAACTATTTCGCGGCCTTTCTGCGGGCTGTCGGCAACTCTCTGGTGCCGCTTCTGTTTCTCGCGGTCTCTGCGGTGTTGAATATCGTTCTGGACCTTTGTTTTGTGCTTGTGCTGAAGCGGGGAGTAGCCGGGGCAGCTGAGGCCACCGTCATTTCCCAATACCTCTCCGGCATAGGCATTGCCTGGTATACCTGGCGGAAGTCCCCGATGGTTCGGGCGATCGGAAATCTGCGAAGCCTTCATTGGACGCGGGTCCGGGAAATCCTTTCCTTCTCCATTCTGACATGTGTGCAGCAGTCTGTCATGAACCTCGGCATCCTCATGGTGCAGGGCCTGGTGAACAGCTTCGGCACAGTGGTCATGGCGGCCTTCGCTGCGGGCGTGAAGATCGATGCCTTTGCGTATATGCCGGTGCAGGACTTCGGCAATGCCTTCTCCACCTTCATTGCCCAGAACTACGGCGCCGGAGAAAAGGGACGCATCCAAACCGGCATCAAAAGCGCCTTCGGTGTGGCTGTCGTTTTTTGTGTGCTGGTATCTGCGCTGGTTTTCGTTTTCGCCGCACCGCTCATGCGGATCTTTGTGGAGGCGGGCGAAACGGAGATTATCCGGGAGGGCGTCCGCTATCTTCGGATTGAGGGCGTCTTTTACTGCGGCATCGGCTGTCTCTTTCTGCTCTACGGCCTGTACCGGGCGCTGGGAAAGCCGGGCATGAGCGTCGTGCTCACCGTCATTTCCCTGGGTACGCGGGTGGCTCTGGCCTATATCCTGTCCGCGCTGCCTTCTGTCGGCCTCATCGGCATCTGGTGGTCTGTCCCCATCGGTTGGGCTCTGGCGGATATCACCGGAATCGGGTACTTTATGCTGCGGAGGGAGCGGCTTTTGACTTGACAGAACGGGATTGCGGTTTATCATTTGGGTAAAGATTGTGTAGAACCTACGGAGGCAAGGTATGATTATCAGAAGCTATAAGGAACAGGACGTTCCGGCGATGGTCCGGATCTGGAATGAGGTGGTGGAGGAGGGCGTGGCCTTCCCGCAGCTGGACGGACTCGATGAAGAGAGCGGCAGAGCCTTCTTCGCCGCACAGACCTATTGCGGTGTGGCAGAGGAGGATGGTAATGTTGTCGGCCTCTACATCCTGCATCCCAACAACATCGGCCGCTGCGGCCACATTGCCAATGCCAGCTATGCCGTGGATTCCCGCTGCCGCGGCAGACACCTGGGAGAAAAGCTGGTTTCCGACTGTCTGCTCCAGGGCAAAGCGCATGGCTTTAAGCTGCTGCAGTTCAATGCAGTGGTGGAGAACAATATCCATGCCCGGCATCTCTACGAGCGCCTCGGCTTCATACAGCTGGGCACCATTCCCGGCGGCTTTCTGATGAAGGACGGCAGCTACCAGAATATCTGCCTGTACTATCACGAGCTGTGAGGCA
>CAZJQX010000033.1:0-21985 GCA_964548305.1 uncultured Lachnospiraceae bacterium | reverse complement strand
CGGGCGGCGCTTATGGGAAACAAGACAGCAGAGGGGGCAGAGCATGAAACAACATTATCATAAGACGGGGCGACGCCGCTTTTTGGCGCTGCTGTTCTGTCTGCTTCTGCTGCTGTCCTTTTCCTTCACAGCCATGGCGGCCGACTGGCCCCAGACAGAGCTGAATGCGGGCACGGCTGCGGTGGTGGATGCGGATACCGGTGCGGTGCTGTTCTCCAAGAACGAGGATCAGGCGGCCTACCCGGCTTCCATCACGAAGGTTATGACGGCCCTGGTGGTGCTGGAGAACTGCAAGCTGGATGAGGAGGTCACCTTCTCCCACGATGCAGTATACAATGTAGACAAGGGTTCCTCCAATGCCCAGATCGAGGCGGGAGATGTCCTGACGGTGGAGGACTGCCTGTATGCACTTCTCCTGAAGTCTGCGAATGAGTCCGCCAATGCCCTGGCGGAGCACGTGGCGGGTTCCCGGGAAGCCTTTGCGGAGCTTATGAACCAGAAGGCGGCAGAGCTGGGCTGCACAAACACGCATTTCACGAATCCCTCCGGTCTTTTTGATGCCAATCACTATACCACGGCCCGGGATATGACGAAAATCGGCATTGCGGCCATGAACAACGAGGCGTTTCTGAAGATCGAGTCCTCTACCTCTCACCGGCTGGCACCGGGACAGCGGGTACCCGAGGGAAATGTGATCTACATGGAGCACAAGATGCTGCTGCCGAATTCCCGCTACTATGATTCCCGGGTTATCGCCGGAAAGACAGGCTATACGTTGGATGCGGGAAACACGCTGATCACCATGGCGGAGCAGGACGGCCGCCGGCTGGTGGCGGTGGTGATGCAGGACAAGAACCCGGCCCACTATACGGATACAAAGCTGCTGCTGGATCTCGGCTTCAATGAAACGGAAAACCAGACGGTGGGAGAGGGCATCGTGGATCTCTCGGCGCTCTGCGAACGGCTTATTGCGGACACCATTGTGCCGGAGGGCACCAAGAGCTCTGAGCTTCTGCTGCCGTCTGCGGAGCAGATCGTGTCGCTGCCCACCGGTGCCTCTCAGGACGGACTGAGCTATGAGCTTGAGTACAATCTGCCGCAGGACGCACCGAAGCAGGCGGTGGCGAAGATCATCTACAGCATGGACGGACGGACCGTGGGAAGCAGCTATGTGGAGAAGGAACCCAGCATACAGGTGATGCTGGATGAGGTGCCTACCCAGACCAAGGTGGCAGTTGCGGTCACCGTCAGCGGCTTCACGGTAGCGGCCATAGTCGCTTTCGTGATTTTCGGCGGCGGTGCGGCCCTCGGCGCCAAAAGCATCCATGATGACCGGAAGCTTCGCAGGAAAATGAAGGAGAAGCGCCGGGCACGTCTTCAGGAGCTGGAGATGAGCGAGGAGGAATTCCGGGAGCTGGTGGAGAAGAAAAAGGCGGAACGGAGCCGGAAACGGAAATGATTCCGGACCCCGGTACTTGACAAAGCCGGGGCGAAACACTATATTGATTCACATGTACAGCAAAGGCGCTGCCACAGATTTTCTGCGGCTGCGCTTTTTTTGTCTAACGGGCTCAGCGACAGCTTGGCTGTCGGGGGGCTGTTATGACAGCAATTCCGGATTTGCACTTGCAAAATCGGAATAAAGTGATAAAATGTACGAAAATGTTTGCGGGACGCGGACGAGTGTATTTGTACAATGAACAGTTTGCGAAACTGCGGCAAATGTGCATCCGGGACGGACAGTTCCGGAGGGAGGAGAGGATTATGAAGTGTAAGAAACTGGTGGCTCTTGGCATGAGCGCAGCAATGGTAATGTCCATGGCAGCCTGCGGCAGCAGCAGCTCCGCATCCGGCAGCGGTTCATCCGCCGGAAGCAATGTGATTAAGATCGGCGTTTTTGAGCCGCAGACAGGTGAGAACGGCGGCGGCGGTTTCCAGGAGGTTCTGGGTATCCGTTATGCCAACGAGACATATCCGACAGTAAAGATCGGTGACACAGAGTACACCATCGAGCTGGATGAGGTAGACAACAAGTCCGATAAGACCGAGGCCGTAAATGCAGCCAACAAGCTCGTGAGCGACAAGGTATCAGCAGTGATCGGCTCCTACGGCTCCGGCGTTTCCATCGCAGCAGGCCAGATCTTTGCTGATGCCAAGGTGCCGGCAGTGGGTGCTTCCTGCACAAACCCGCAGGTAACACAGGGAAATGACTACTACTTCAGAACCTGCTTCCTTGATCCGTTCCAGGGTACTGTAATGGCCAACTATGCAATGCAGAACGGCTACAAGACAGCTGCTGTCATCACACAGCTCGGTGATGACTATTCCTCCGGCCTCGGTTCCTACTTCAAGACAGCCTTCGCTGATCTTGGCGGCGAGATCGTGGATGAGGAGCAGTTCCAGACCAACCAGACCGATTTCAAGGCTGTGCTGACCAACATTAAGGCAGCAAACCCGGACATCATCTTTGCTCCTTCCTCCATCACCACAGCACCGTTGATCATTAAGCAGGCCAGAGAGCTGGGCATCACAGCCGTAATTGCAGCCGGTGATACCTGGGAGAACTCCACCATCATCGAAAATGCAGGCGCTGATGCAGAGGGCTGCGTGCTTTCTACCTTCTTCGATGAGGCTGAGCCGGCAAATGATGAGGCATCCAAGTTCATCACAGGCTTCAAGGAGTATCTGAAGAAGAACGATCAGTCCGAGATCATCCCGGCTGTATCTGCCCTCGGCTATGACGCATACCTGGTTATCTACAATGCCATCGAGGCCGCACAGTCTACCGATGGTGAGAAAATCAAGGATGCCCTGAAGGATGTGAAGATCGACGGCGTGACCGGAACCATTACCTTTGATGAGAATGGTGATGCCGACAAGGATCTCGCCTTCATCAAGACCATCAAGGACGGCAAGTTCGAGTTCCTGACCACAACAAAGGTATAAACAGCAAGAATGGAATTTCAGGAGCCAGCTCTTTAGAACTGGCTCCTTCGCTTTGAAAAGGAGTTTTCTCTATGTCTTTGACAACCTTTCTGCAGCAGTGCCTGACGGGCATTTCGCTGGGCGGCGCCTATGCGCTGATTGCCATCGGCTATACCATGGTCTATGGCATCCTTCGACTGATCAACTTCGCGCACGGCGATATTTTCATGATGGCAGGCTATTTTATGATTTTCGCCATGGCTTCGCTGCCCTGGTTTGTGGCACTGCCGCTGGTTCTGATTCTGACCACTGTGCTGGGTGTGGGTATCGAGAGAGTGGCTTACAAGCCCCTGCGCTCCGCACCGAGAATGTCCGTTATGATTTCAGCCATCGGTGTCAGCTATCTGCTGCAGAATCTGGCAACATATCTCTTCACCGCACTGCCCATGGCGTATCCGGAGATCCCGGGTCTGAAAAAAATCTTCATCATCGGCGGCCTGTCGGCTTCCTTTGTGACCTTCTTCACACCGGTGCTGACGTTGGTGCTGGTGTATGTGCTGATCAGTCTGATCCAGCATTCCAAGATGGGTATGGCCATGCGCGCGGTTTCCAAGGATTACGAGACGGCTTCTCTGATGGGCATTGACATCAACCGCACCATTTCCATGACCTTCGCCATCGGTTCCCTGCTGGCGGCAGTGGGCTCCATTCTTTATTTTACCGACCGTATGACCGTTTTCCCCTTCTCCGGTTCCCTGCCGGGACTGAAGTGCTTCGTGGCGGCGGTTTTCGGCGGCATCGGCTCCATCCCGGGTGCTGTGGTCGGCGGCTTCGTGCTGGGCATGGGTGAAACGGCCCTGGTGGCAGCCGGTTATTCGACCTTCTCGGATGCTTTTACCTTCGTGCTGCTGATCATCATTCTGCTGGTACGTCCTACCGGTCTCTTTGGCGAGAAGACCATCAATAAGGTATAAGGAGGGCAGAAATGGCTAAGCTGACAATGACAAAAGAAAAAAAGAGAAATCTGTTGCTGAACCTGCTGCTGATTCTGCTGATCCTGGGGATCTGCGGATACCTTGAGGCAAATAAGTATACCTACAGCTATGCGATTTCCATCATCGAACGGTCCCTGATCTATGCGATCGTTGCGGTTTCCATGAACCTTGTGAACGGCTTTACCGGTCTCTTCTCCCTGGGACAGGCCGGCTTCATGGCTCTCGGTGCTTATGTGACGGCAATCCTCACCATTCCGGTGGCGGATCGTCCTTCGGTTTACTACATCAGCGGCATTCATCCCGCCATTGCGAATCTGCATATGCCCATTCTGGCGGCGCTGATTCTCGGCGGTCTGGTGGCAGCCGGCTGTGCGGCCCTCATCGGCATTCCCGTGCTGCGTCTGAAGTCCGATTATCTGGCTATCGCCACGCTGGGCTTTGCGGAAATTATCCGTGCCCTTATTGCGGCACCGCAGCTGGACCGGATCACCAACGGCTCTTACGGACTGAAGTCCATCCCGGGATTCGGCTCACTCTATGCCGTGCTGGCGCTGACGGTGGTTTGCATCGGACTGATGGTGCTGCTGATCAATTCCTCCTATGGCCGTATGTTTAAGGCTGTCCGGGAGGACGAGATCGCGGCAGAGGCCATGGGCATCAACCTCTTTAAGACCAAGGAGCTGTCCTTTGTGATTTCCTCCTTCTTTGCAGGGGTATCCGGCGGCATGCTGGCAATGTTTATGCGTTCCATTGATTCGAAGACCTTCCAGGTATCTCTGACCTACGACATTCTTCTGATCGTGGTTATCGGCGGCATCGGCTCCGTAACCGGCTCCGTTCTGGGTGCTTTCCTGGTAACCGCAGGCCGTGAGCTGCTTCGTTTCTTCGATGATCCGCTGACCATCGGCGGCGTTTCCATTCCGCTGTTCCGCTCCGGCTTCCGTATGGTCATCTTCTCCATCCTGCTGATGGTGGTGGTGCTGTTTTACTCCAAGGGCCTGATGGGCACCAATGAGTTCAGCTGGGACGGCATTATCAACTTCTTCAAGAGGCTGGGCAAATCGAAAAAGAAGGAGGCGAAGGCATGAGTGAGAAGCAGAACGTATTAAGTATGCAGAATGTGGTGATGCAGTTCGGCGGCGTCACCGCTGTGGATAATCTGTCCCTGCAGGTCAATGAAGGCGAGATCGTGGCGCTGATCGGCCCCAACGGTGCCGGCAAGACCACAGCCTTCAACTGCATTACCGGCATCTATCAGCCCACCAGCGGCGCAGTGTGCTTCTGCGAGCAGCAGCTGAAGGGCAAGAGTCCGGATGCCATTACCCGTCTGGGCATTGCCCGTACCTTCCAGAACATCCGTCTCTTCACCAATCTGACGGTGTTTGACAATGTGCTGATTGCGAAGCATCTTCGGGCGAAGGATAATGTCTTCACCGCCACACTGCGGCTCAATCATAAGACGGAGGCTGCCATGCGTGCAGAGACAGAGAAGCTGCTGCGCGAGCAGGATCTCTACGATCTGAAGGATGAGATTGCGGGAAGCCTTCCCTACGGCCTTCAGCGGCGCCTGGAGATTGCCAGAGCCCTGGCTACAGAGCCGAAGCTTCTGCTTCTGGATGAGCCGGCTGCCGGCATGAATCCGCAGGAGACACAGGAGCTGACGGACTTCATTGTGAAGATTCGGGATCAGTATCATCTCACCATTTTCATGATCGAGCATCATATGGATCTGGTTATGCAGATTTCAGAGCGGATCTATGTGCTGAACTTCGGCAAGCTGATTGCCGAGGGAACGCCCAGCGAGATTCAGAACAATGAGGAAGTAATCGACGCTTATCTGGGGGTGACGGAAGATGCTTAAAATCAATAACCTGAAGGTAAACTACGGCGGTATCGAGGCGGTGAAAGGCATTTCCATGGATGTGCCGGATCATTCCATCGTGACGCTGATCGGTGCCAACGGTGCCGGAAAGTCCTCCACCCTCCGCACCATTGCCGGACTGGTGAAGGCAAGTGCGGGAACACTGGAATTTGACGGCGAAGACATTACCGCTATGGTGCCGCAGAAGCGTGTGCAGAAGGGCATCACACTCTGTCCGGAGGGACGCCATGTTTTCCCGGATATGACGGTGCTGGAGAACATCAAGATCGGTGCGTATCTTCGGAAGGATGATCTGACAGCCGACATTCAGAAGGTGTACAAGCTGTTCCCGCGTCTTGAGGAGCGGCACTGGCAGCTGGCCGGTACCCTTTCCGGCGGCGAGCAGCAGATGCTGGCAGTGGCCCGGGGCCTGATGAGCCAGCCGAAGATCATGATGCTGGATGAGCCCTCCCTTGGACTTGCGCCCATCGTGGTGCAGGAGATCTTCGACATCATTCAGAAGATCAATAAGGAAAGCGGCATGACCATTCTGCTTATTGAGCAGAATGCGAATATGGCGCTGAAGGTGGCGGATCGGGCCTATGTCATGGAAACCGGCCGCATCACCATGAGCGGCACCGGACATGAGCTTCTGGAGAATGACGAGATTAAGGCTGCTTATCTCGGAAAGAAGAAATAAGGCGATTTGACATCAATATATGGGCGCTCTGTCAGCTTTGCTGATGGGGTGCCCTTTTGCTGATTGCCGACTATGCTTTGTATGATTATACAAAAATCTGCATTTTTTTGAGATTGGCTAAATAAAATTTTGAATTTTCTTATGTGCAGGAAATGCCTTGCAAGGGGTAGGGGGATATGATATAGTACTGAAAGTTTAGGCAAAAACAGGCTATAGGAGAGAGCAGATGAAATTTACAAAGATGCAGGGTTGTGGAAACGACTATGTGTATGTGAATTGCTTCTCTGAGCAGGTTTCGGATCCGGCAGCCCTGGCGCGGAAGATTGCGGATCGTCACTTCGGCGTAGGCGGTGACGGACTGATTCTGATCGAACCGTCAGAGCGGGCAGATGCATATATGCATATGTTCAATCTGGATGGCTCAGAGGGAAATATGTGCGGCAACGGCGTTCGTTGCGTCGCGAAGTACATTTACGATCACGGCATTATTCCCGCGGATCGTCATACTGCAGTGATTGATACCAAATCAGGACTGAAGAACATTGTGCTCTATACAGAAAACGGCAAGATGCAGCGGGCCACCGTGGATATGGGTGAGGCAAAGCTGACCAGTGAATTGCCGGAGGACATCACCGTTCATGGAATGCAGCTTCATTTCATCGGCATCGATGTCGGAAACCCCCATGCGGTGTATTTTCTGGAGGATAATCCCGAGCTCAAGGCGTCTAAGGTCTCTGATTTGGATTTTCTTTTATATGGAAGAGATTTTGAAACACATCCCCGTTTTCCGGAGAAGGTGAACGCGGAGTTCATTGAAATTCTGAACCGGGGTGAGGTGAACTTCCGGGTTTATGAGAGAGGTTCGGGGGAAACGCTGGCCTGCGGCACCGGCGCTACGGCGGCGGCCTATGCGGGTATCCTGGCAGGCAAGCTGGATGATGAGGTGCTGCTGCATCTTCTGGGCGGAGATCTTCATATCCGCTACGACCGGGAGAGCGGACATCTCTTTATGAGCGGACCCGCAGAGGAGGTCTTCTCTGGGGATTTTCCCCTTTGAGCGAAAAAAAGATTGCGCATACTTGCTGAATAAATATGCACAATTGATGGAAAACGCAGGCATTGCAATAAGGTAGAGGAGAATAGAATGGATGCATTTCTGATACTGGAGGACGGCACGATTTTTAAGGGCAGCTCCATCGGCGCAGAGCGTGAGGTCATTTCCGAGGTGGTTTTCAATACCTCCATGACCGGTTATCTGGAGGTACTGACAGACCCTTCCTATGCGGGACAGGCGGTCACCATGACATATCCGCTGATCGGAAACTACGGAATCTGCTATGAGGACATGGAGTCTGAGCGGCCCTGGCTGGATGCGTTTATTGTCAGAGAGCTGGCACCTATGCCCAGCAACTGGCGTTCCGAGAATACACTGCGGAACTTCCTGAAGAAGTATGACATTCCGGGCATTGCCGGCATTGACACCCGGGCACTGACGAAGCTGCTCCGGGATGAGGGTACCATGAACGGTATGATCACCACGAAGCGCTACCGGGACGAGGAGATTCCGGCTCTGCTGGAGAAAATCAAGGCCTACAGCGTTACCGGCGTAGTGGCAAAGACCACCACGAAGGAGGTGTATACGGCGCAGGCGGAGAATCCGGACGGCAGCCGCTACACCGGCGAGAAGGAGCCGAAGCGGGTGGCCTTCCTGGATGTCGGCGCGAAGCGAAACATTATCCGTTCCCTGCAGCGCCACGGCTGTGATGTCACTGTATATCCGGCAGATACAAAGGCAGAGGTGATTCTGGGCGCGAACCCTGACGGCATTATGATTTCCAATGGCCCCGGCGACCCGAAGGAGAACACGGAGATCATTGCCGAGGTGAAGAAGCTGTATGATTCCGATGTGCCGATTTTTGCCATCTGTCTCGGACATCAGCTGATGGCATTGGCCACCGGCGCGGATACTTACAAGCTGAAGTACGGCCACCGCGGCGGCAACCATCCGGTGAAGGATCTTGAGACCGGCAGGGTGTACATCAGCTCCCAGAACCACGGCTATGCGGTGAATCCGGATTCTCTGGACCCGGCAGTGGCGGAGGAAGCCTTCTATAATGTGAATGACCGCACCAATGAGGGCCTTCGCTATGTGGGAAAGAAGATCTATACCGTGCAGTATCATCCGGAGGCCTGCCCCGGACCTCGGGATTCTTCCTATTTGTTTGACCGTTTTGTAAAGATGATGGAAAGCTGAGAAAAGGAGACAGGATGAGAGATCAGAGTATTAAGAAGGTTCTGATGATCGGTTCCGGACCGATCGTTATCGGCCAGGCAGCAGAGTTTGACTATGCAGGTACACAGGCCTGCCGCTCCCTGAAGGAAGAGGGCGTAGAGGTGGTTCTGCTGAATTCCAATCCGGCCACCATCATGACCGATAAGGACATTGCAGACCATGTTTACATTGAGCCGCTGACCGTAGAGGTGGTGGAGAAGCTCATTGAGAAGGAGAAGCCGGATTCCGTGCTGCCCACACTGGGCGGACAGGCCGGCCTGAACCTGGCCATGGCACTGGATGAGTCCGGTTTCCTGAAGAGCCACAATGTGCGGCTCATCGGCACCACGGCCCTGACCATCAAGAAGGCCGAGGATCGTCTCATGTTCAAGGAGACCATGGAGAAGATTGGTGAGCCGGTGGCTGCCTCTGAGGTGGTGCATGATGTGGAGGCCGGTCTGCGTGTGGCGGAGACCATCGGCTATCCGGTGGTGCTGCGCCCGGCTTACACCCTGGGCGGTTCCGGCGGCGGCATTGCGGCAAATCCTGAGGAGTGCCGTGAAATCCTGGAGAACGGTCTCCGTCTGTCCCGCGTGCATGAGGTGCTGGTGGAGCGCTCCATTGCGGGTTGGAAGGAAATCGAATATGAGGTAATGCGGGACGGCGCCGGAAATGTGATCACCGTCTGCAACATGGAAAATCTGGACCCGGTCGGCGTGCATACCGGTGACTCCATCGTGGTGGCACCTTCCCAGACCCTTTCAGATAAGGAATACCAGATGCTGAGAACCAGTGCCCTGAACATCATCACTGAGCTCGGCATCACCGGCGGCTGCAATGTGCAGTATGCCCTGAACCCGGACAGCTTTGAGTACTGCGTTATCGAGGTAAATCCCCGTGTATCCCGTTCCTCCGCACTGGCTTCCAAGGCCACAGGCTATCCCATTGCCAAGGTGGCGGCGAAGATCGCCCTGGGCTATACACTGGACGAGATCAAGAACGCCGTAACCGGCAAGACCTATGCAAGCTTCGAGCCGATGCTGGACTATTGCGTGGTCAAGATGCCGCGTCTGCCCTTCGATAAGTTCATTACCGCAGAACATCTCCTGGGCACGCAGATGAAGGCCACCGGTGAGGTTATGGCCATTGCCCAGAGCTTTGAGGGCGGCCTCATGAAGGCCATCCGTTCACTGGAGCAGCATGTGGACTGCCTGCTGTCCTATGACTTCACAGACCTTGATGACCATGACCTCCGGAAGATGCTGCACCGCGTGGATGACCGCCGGATCTGGGTGGTGGCAGAGGCACTGCGCCGCGGCTTCGGCTATGCGGAGATTCATGAGATCACGAAGATCGACGAGTGGTTTATCGATAAGCTGAAGATCCTTGTGGATATGGAGAAGCGTCTCCACGATGAGCCCCTCAGCGAGAATCTGCTGCGGGAAGCCAAGCGCATCGAATTCCCGGATAATGTCATCGGCCGCCTGACCGGCAGAAGCACCGAGGAAATTCGGACTCTCCGGGAGCAGTACGGCATTCTGGCCTCCTTCAAGATGGTTGATACCTGTGCCGCAGAGTTTGAGGCAGAGACACCGTATTATTATTCCGTATTTGACGGCAGCGGTGACGGCTTCTGTCGCCTGGACCCCGCTGCACCGGAGAAGGGCAGAGTGAAGCTTTCCGGCAATGAGGCCACCGGCGCATTCCGGGATCCGTCCAAGAAAAAGAAGGTGTTGGTGCTGGGCTCCGGTCCCATCCGTATCGGACAGGGTATCGAGTTCGACTTCTGCTCCGTACATTCCACCTGGGCTTTCAAGCGTGAGGGCTATGAGACCATCATCATCAACAACAACCCGGAGACCGTGTCCACCGATTTCGATATCGCGGACAAGCTCTATTTCGAGCCGCTGACCGATGAGGATGTGCGTAATGTTGTCGACATCGAGAAGCCGGATGGTGCCGTGGTACAGTTCGGCGGCCAGACTGCCATTAAGCTGACAGAGGCGCTGATGAAGATGGGCGTGCCCATTCTCGGCACTCAGGCAGACGACGTGGATGCGGCAGAGGATCGTGAGCGCTTTGATGAGATTCTGCAGCAGACCGGCATTCAGCGTCCGGCAGGTCATACTGTATTTACCGCAGAGGAGGCCAAGGCCGCTGCCCATGAGCTCGGTTATCCGGTGCTGGTGCGTCCCTCCTATGTGCTGGGCGGACAGGGCATGCGTATCGCCATTTCCGATCAGGATATCGACGAGTTCATCGGTGTGATCAACCAGATCGCCCAGGAGCATCCGATTCTGGTGGATAAGTACATCCGCGGCAAGGAGCTGGAGGTAGATGCCATCTGTGACGGACAGGATATCCTGATTCCGGGCATCATGGAGCATATCGAGAGAACGGGAATTCACTCCGGCGACTCCATCTCCGTATACCCGTCCAAGTCCATTACCGCGAAGGCCAAGGCGTCCATCATTGACTATACGGAGCGGCTGGCCAAGGCTCTGCACGTCATCGGCATGGTGAACATCCAGTTCATTGCCGACGGCGATGATGTCTATATCATCGAGGTGAACCCCCGGTCCTCCAGAACCGTGCCGTATATCTCCAAGGTGACCGGCATTCCCATTGTGCCGCTGGCTACCCAGATCATCTGCGGTCATACCATCCGGGAGCTGGGTTATACACCGGGACTCCAGAAGGAAGCAGAGTACTATGCCATCAAGATGCCGGTATTCTCATTCGAGAAGATTAAGGGTGCCGACATTTCCCTCGGACCGGAGATGAAGTCCACCGGTGAGTGTCTCGGTATTGCGAAGAGCTTCAATGAGGCACTCTACAAGGCCTTCCAGGGCGCCGGCATTCAGCTGCCGAAGTACAAAAACATGGTCATCACCGTGAAGGACGAGGACAAGCAGGATATCGTGCCGATCGCAAAGCGCTTTGCGGCAGTGGGCTACCGGATCTTTGCAACCCGCGGCACCTACGTTGCTCTGAAGGAGGGCGGCGTGCCCTGCTACCAGGTGCGCAAGGTGGAGCAGGAGTCTCCCAACATCCTGGATCTGGTGCTGGGCCATGAGCTGGACATCATTATCGATACCCCGAGAGAGGGTGCCGAGGCGTCGAAGGACGGCTTCCTGATCCGGCGGAATGCCATTGAGACCGGTGTTAATGTGCTGACCGCCATTGATACGGCAGAGGCGCTGGCAACCTCACTGGAAAACAAGGCGCAGGAGCTGAGTCTGATCGACATTGCAACGATCTGATCGCGAATGTTTTGAAAAGTATGGTATAATCAAAGAGAACCGTTCGGCACCGGAAGCGTCAGGAGCGCACCGGTGCGGATGATCTTTTGAGAGGAGTGTCCTATGAGTAAAAAAAGAATGGTCATTGCCCTGGGCCACAAAAATCTGGGCTTCAGCCTTGCAGAACAGCTGGAAGCGGTGCAGAGGACGGCTGTGATGATCGGTGATTTTGTAGAAGCCGGTTATCAGATTGCGATTGTGTTCTCCAATGCGCTGCAGGTGGGCATGATCCACACGGCAATGAAGGACCTTCATGACAATTACGGCGACCAGTTTACCAAGACGCCGCTGTCTGTTTGCTCGGCGATGAGCCAGGGCATGATCGGCTATGATCTGCAGAATGCCATCCGGGCAGAGCTGGTAAAGCGGGGCTACTACAAGACGGTTTCCACCATTCTGACCCAGGTCATGGTGGATCCCTATGATCCCAGCTTCTACAATCCGGTGAAGCGTGTCGGCAAGATTATGAACAGTGAAGAGGCCAAGGCAGAGGAAGAAGCGGGAAATGAAGTTATTTCTGTAGCAGACGGCAAGTTCCAGCGAATTGTGCCCTCTCCGACGCCCAAGTCCATCGTGGAGATTGATGCCATTAAGGCGCTGCTGGATGCGGATCAGGTGGTGATTGCCTGCGGCGGCGGCGGAATCCCCGTGATGCGCCAGGGCACAAATCTTCGCGGTGCGGCAGCGGTGATCGAGAAGGATCTGACTGCCGGTCTGCTGGCAAAAGAAGTGGATGCTGATGTGCTGCTCATTGCGACGGCCGTGGAGCAGGTATCACTCAACTTCGGCAAGCCCAATGAGAAGAAGCTGGATGTCATCAGCACAGATGAGGCACGGGAGTACATCCGGGACGGACATTTTGAGTACCGCTCCATGCAGCCGAAGGTGGAAACCTCCATTGACTTTGTGGAGTCCGGCAATGGCAGAAGAGCCATCATTACCACACAGGAACTGGCAGAGAAGGCTGTGGCCGGTCTGGCAGGCACTACCATCCGCTGAGCTGCGGCGGGAGGTCTGGAAGAAAACTTCCGAACATGATAGGCAATTTGAATGCGGGCTCGTGTCAACACGGCCCGTATTTGAATCTGGAGGAAAATATGAAATTAGTAAGTTTTGCGATTCCCTGCTACAATTCAGCTGCTTATATGCGGCATTGCATTGAAAGCATACTGCCGGGCGGCGATGAGGTGGAAATCATCATCGTGGACGATGGCTCGCAGAAGGACAATACGCTGGAGATTGCGAAGGAATATGAAGAAAAATATCCGGGCATCTGCAAGGCAGTGCACCAGGAGAACGGAGGTCATGGAGAGGCCGTGAATACAGGTCTCCGCAATGCTTCGGGTCTCTTTTTCAAGGTCGTGGATTCGGACGACTGGATCGATGCGGAGGCTCTGCCCCGGGTGCTGAACAAGCTGCGGGAACAGGTGTTGAACGGCACGCCGGTGGACATGTTTGTCTGCAACTTTATTTATGACAAGGTGGGACAGGAGCATAAGAAGGTTATGCGCTACCGCACGGCTTTCCCGGAGAATCGGATCTTCGGCTGGAATGATGTGAAGCACTTCATGCTGGGCCAGTATATTCTGATGCATTCCGTGATCTATCGAACCCAGATGCTGCGGGACTGCGGCCTGGAGCTGCCGAAGCATACCTTCTACGTGGACAATATCTTTGTGTATCAGCCGCTGCCTATGGTGGAGAAGCTCTACTACATGGATGAGAACCTCTATCACTATTTTATCGGCCGTGATGACCAGTCTGTGAATGAGTCGGTGATGATCGGAAGGATCGACCAGCAGATACGGGTCAACCGGATCATGGCAGAATGCTGGGATCTCCAGAAGGTGCAGCCCCGGAAGCTGAGGAAGTATATGTTCAGCTATCTGGAGGTCATCACCACCATTTCCTCCGTGCTCTGCATCAAATCCGGCACAGAAGAGAATATGGAAAAGAAGCGGGAGCTCTGGGCATATCTCAAAAAGCTGAATTCGGGGCTCTGGCTCCGGCTGCGCTGCGGCTTCCTGGGACAGGGGGTGAACCTGCCGGGCAAGGTGGGTAACGAGCTCACCATCATGGCCTACAAGCTGACACAGAAGTTTTATGGGTTTAACTGATATCAAATGATGCCTGGGTCTGACGCCCGGCAATACCCGGATTGCGGTGCGCGGAGGGGCCTTGCGGTAAGCAAAGCCCCTTTCGCTTAATAAGGGAGGAACAATGATTAAAATAGAGAAAACGGCGGTGCTGAATCTGGAAAATGCCATGCGGGGAGCCAGGAATCCCATGAATTCCTGGGCACGCTCCGATTCCTACTATGATGAGGAGGGAAACTATGTGCTGGGTCCCAATGATCTGGACCTCGGAAAGCGGCTTCGGAAGGCGGGCTCCGATCATCGGAAGTTTATCCGCCAGATCATTGTTTCCGTGGATGTGACAGCCCCCATGTACTGGTGGAAGGAGTATGACACCTATAAGGTGGCCACAGTAGCGAACTCCACATCTACCATGCATAAGATTCATGCGAAGCCCTTTGAGCTGGATGATTTTTCCCATGATCATCTGACGGCCCATGGAGAGGAAGTGATGAAGGGCATCATTGCCGCACTGGAGGAGATTCGCCTTAAGTTTGTGAACGATGGCAAGAAGAAGGAGGACTGGTATGATCTCATTCAGCTGCTGCCCAGCTCCTACAACCAGATGCGGACGCTGACCATGAACTATGAGACTCTGGTGAACATTTACTTTGCCCGGCGGAATCATAAGCTGGAGGAATGGCACAGCTTCTGTCATTGGATCGAATCCCTGCCCTATGCAAAGGAGCTGATCCTGGCAGAGGAAGAAAAATAAGCCGATGTCAGGACATTTGGCAAAGTTGCAGTGCGGATGCCTGGTGGCTTCGTTAATATTTTGTTGATGTTGTTGACATTCATGCTATAATAGTAGCCGATTATGGTATTCAGAACATGGAGGAGAGCATGTATAAAATCACAAAGGTTGAGCATTTGGCAGACAAGGACTGGCTCATGGTGGTGGAAGCACCCTATGTTGCCCGCAAGGCAGAGCCGGGACAGTTTATGATCGCAAAGCTGGGTGAGCTGGGTGAGAGAGTGCCCTTCACCATTGCGGATTACGATCGTGAGGCAGGCACCATTACCATCGTATTCCAGGTGGTGGGTGCATCTACGGAGAAGATGAGCCACCTGAAGGCCGGCGAGAGCTTCACCGATATTGTAGGACCTCTGGGACGTCCGTCTGAGCTTGTGGAGATGTCAGAGGAGGAGCTGCAGAAGGAATCCATCGTCTTCATTGCCGGCGGTGTGGGTGCAGCACCGGTATATCCTCAGGTGAAGTGGCTTCATGAGCACGGCATCAAGGCAGACGTTATCCTGGGCGCACGAAACAAGGATCTTCTCATTATGGAGAAGGAGCTTCGTGAGGTAGCGGCCAATGTCTACGTCACCACAGATGACGGCTCCTATGGCGCCAAGGGTGTGGTAACCGAGGTGCTGAAGAAGCTGGTGAATGAGGATGGAAAGCATTATACCAAGTGTATCGCCATCGGCCCTGTGATCATGATGAAGTTTGCATGTCTGACCACAAAGGAGATGGGTATTCCGACTATCGTATCCATGAACCCGATTATGATCGACGGAACCGGCATGTGCGGTGCCTGTCGTCTGGTGGTGGGCGATGAGGTGAAGTTTGCCTGCGTGGATGGTCCGGAGTTTGACGGACATCTGGTGGACTTCAACCTGGCTATGAAGCGTCAGCAGACCTATAAGACCGAGGAGGGCAAGGCAATGCTGGAGCTTCTGGAAGCTGAAAAGGCCCACGGCGGCTGCGGACAGTGCGGTTAAGCGAGAGATCGATAGGAGGATAGATTATGGCTGGAAATGTTTTGGAGAGAGTCCCTGTGCGTGAGCAGGACCCGAAGGTGAGAGCAACAAACTTCAAGGAGGTTTGTCTCGGATATAATGATGAGGAGGCCAAGGCAGAGGCGGACCGCTGTCTGGGCTGCAAGAACCCCCAGTGTATGAAGGGCTGCCCGGTTGCTGTGCATATCAATGACTTCATTCAGTGCATCAAGGACGGCGACATTGCCAAGGCTGCAGATGTGATTGCCCTTTCCTCTGCCCTTCCGGCAGTCTGCGGACGTGTATGCCCCCAGGAGACCCAGTGCGAGGGCAAGTGCATCCGGGGCTTCAAGGGTGAGCCGGTGTCCATCGGCAAGCTGGAGAGATACGTGGCTGACTGGGCGAGAGAGCACGGCTATGTGGCTGCGAAGCCTGGTACTCCGAACGGCAAGAAGGTAGCGGTTATCGGTTCCGGCCCTTCCGGACTGACCTGTGCCGGCGATCTGGCAAAGCTTGGTTATGATGTGACCATCTTTGAGGCCTTCCATGAGCCGGGCGGCGTGCTGATCTACGGTATTCCGGAGTTCCGTCTTCCCAAGGACGGCGTGGTGATCCCTGAGATCGAGAACGTGAAGAAGCTGGGTGTGAAGATCGAAACCAACGTTATCGTAGGACGTTCCATCACAGTGGATGAGCTTATGGAGCAGGAGGGCTTCGATGCCGTATTCCTGGGCACCGGTGCCGGTCTTCCGAAGTTCATGCACATTCCGGGAGAGACAGCCAACGGCGTATTCTCTGCGAATGAGTTCCTGACCAGAAACAATTTGATGAAGGCTTATCGTGAGGATTCTGATACCCCGATCAAGTGCGGCAAGAAGGTTGTGGTTGTCGGCGGCGGAAACGTGGCTATGGATGCTGCCAGAACAGCTCTGCGTCTCGGTGCAGAGACCCATATCGTATACCGCAGATCCGAGGCAGAGCTTCCTGCAAGAGCGGAGGAAGTACATCATGCCAAGCAGGAAGGCATTATCTTCGATCTGCTGCAGAATCCGGTGGAGATCATCGCCGATGAGAACGACTGGGTAAAGGGCGTGAAGATTCAGAAGATGGAGCTGGGTGAGCCGGATGCTTCCGGACGCCGCAGACCGGTACCCATTGAGGGCTCTGAGTATGTTCTGGAGTGTGATTCCGTGATTATGTCTCTGGGAACCTCCCCGAACCCGCTGATTACCTCCACCACCAAGGGACTGGATGCCAACAAGTACGGCTGCATCGTTGCCAAGGAAGAGAACGGCGAAACCACCAAGAAGGGCGTTTATGCCGGCGGTGATGCCGTAACCGGCGCAGCTACCGTGATCCTGGCCATGGGTGCAGGCAAGGCAGCAGCTAAGGGCATTGACGAGTACCTGAGCGCAAAGTAAGAAATTTTTACATAAAAAATCATCGGACCGGAATGGATACTTCCATTCCGGCCTTTGTCTATTAGGAAAGCTGATAGGTCTATTCGTAAAAGATTGTTAAAAAATAGATCATTTGGCATGATTTTGCTTGCAAGAAAGTACAATCTGTGCAAGAATAACATTGCTTTAGCTTGGATGAGATGTGTACGGGGGTAATGTACGGATCATATGCAGGCGGACAGCTGCAAATGGCGGTTAAGTGGTCAGACTTATCGGAGGCCGGCATATGCGGAGGAAAAGCAAAAGAGTTGATTCGCCCATGCTGTTTGGCGTGGGAAAATGAAAGGAGATTCATATGACCTATACGAATGAGGTTGAGAACATGTGCCCGGTGGCACAGGGAGTTCATCATGGTGCAGCTCCTATTCCCGAGGAGGGAAAGTGGATTCAGGCCAAGGAGGTAAAGGACATTTCCGGCTTTACCCATGGTGTAGGCTGGTGTGCACCTCAGCAGGGTGCCTGCAAGCTGTCCCTGAATGTTAAGGAGGGCATCATCCAGGAGGCTCTGGTGGAGACCATCGGATGCTCCGGCATGACTCATTCCGCAGCAATGGCAGCAGAGATCCTTCCGGGTCTGACTGTTATGGAGGCACTGAACACAGACCTGGTTTGTGATGCCATCAATACAGCTATGAGAGAGCTCTTCCTGCAGATCGTTTACGGCAGATCACAGTCTGCTTTCTCTGATGACGGTCTGTCTGTCGGTGCAGGACTCGAGGATCTGGGCAAGGGACTTCGTTCTCAGGTAGGTACTATGTATGGTACTCTGAAGAAGGGACCGAGATATCTGGAGATGGCCGAGGGCTATGTAACCGGTATCGCACTGGATAAGGATGATCAGATCATCGGTTACCAGTTTGTCAACCTTGGAAAGATGACAGATTTCATTAAGAAGGGTGATGATCCCAACACAGCATGGGAGAAGGCAAAGGGTCAGTACGGCCGTGTCGCAGATGCTGCAAAGATTATCGACCCTCGTAAAGAGTGATAGGTCAGAAGGAGGACAAGGATATGGCATTATTTGAAGGATACGAGAGACGTATTAAGCAGATCAATGAGGCTTTGAATGCAGTTGGTATCAAGGATATCGAGGAGGCTGAGAAGCTGACGAAGGATGCCGGTCTCGACGTTTATACTATGGTTAAGAATGTGCAGCCGATCTGCTTTGAGAACGCTGCATGGGCATATGTCATCGGCGCTGCCATTGCCATCAAGAAGAACTGCAGAACTGCAGCAGATGCAGCAGCAGCCATCGGTGAGGGCCTGCAGGCTTTCTGTATTCCGGGCTCTGTGGCAGACAACCGTAAGGTAGGTCTGGGACATGGAAATCTTGGTAAGATGCTCCTTTCTGAGGATACTGAGTGCTTCTGCTTCCTGGCAGGACATGAGTCCTTCGCAGCAGCTGAGGGCGCAATCGGTATCGCCAACAACGCCAACAAGGTTCGTAAGAACCCCCTGCGTGTTATCCTGAACGGTCTCGGCAAGGATGCAGCAAAGATCATCTCCAGAATCAACGGCTTCACCTTCATTGAGACAGAGTATGATCCGTACACCAACACCGTTACCGAGGTAGAGAGAATCGCTTATTCCGATGGCCCTCGTTCCAAGGTGAACTGCTATGGCGCTAACTCCGTTCCGGAGGGTGTAGCCATCATGTGGAAGGAAAATGTAGACGTTTCCATCACCGGAAACTCCACCAACCCCACACGTTTCCAGCATCCGGTAGCAGGTACTTATAAGAAGGAGCGTCTGGAGGCAGGTAAGAAGTACTTCTCCGTAGCATCCGGCGGCGGTACCGGCAGAACTCTGCACCCGGACAACATGGCAGCAGGTCCGGCTTCCTACGGTATGACCGATACCATGGGCCGTATGCACTCCGATGCACAGTTCGCAGGTTCTTCCTCTGTACCGGCTCACGTAGAGATGATGGGTCTCATCGGTATGGGCAACAACCCCATGGTTGGTGCAACCGTATCCGTAGCTGTGGCTGTTGAGGAAGCAGCAAAGAACGGAAAGTTCTGATTTAAAGCAAAATACGGAAAATGATAAGTGTCCGGCGCGGTTTTCCGCGCCGGACACTTTGCCTATTGAAAAGCAGACATCCTGTGTTATAATTTTAACATTCGGCGGAAAGGACCGCCGGGAATACACACACATTCAGGAGGAATTATGGCAAAGTCAAGCGACATCTGGCAGTATGGTTTAATTGCTGTCGGCGGTGTAGCGGCAGTGGTGCTGGGACTTTCGGCGAGAAACATCAGCACAGCAGAGACATCTGTTGAAGCACCGAGTGATGCTGTGACCGTGACCGGTACGGCAAAGGGAAACAATGGTGATGTGACCGTGGAGGTGACCCTTACTAAGGATACGATTTACTCCGTTAAGGTAACGGATCAGCAGGAGACAGAGGGCATCGGCGACAAGGCGATTGCTGCACTGCCGGCAGAGATTGTGGCTGCCAACTCCACTCAGGTGGATGCAGTCAGCGGCGCAACCGTAACCAGCAACGCCATCATTGAAGCAGTGAAGAATGCCATCACTGCGGCAGGCTTCGATCCGGCAGCTTTTGACGTAGCTGTGGAGAAGGAAGAGGTTCAGGGAGAGGACCAGGAGCTGACAGCAGATGTTGTGGTAATCGGTGCCGGCGGTGCCGGTATGATTTCTGCTATGGAAGCAGCTGATGCCGGCAAGTCGGTTATCGTGGTAGAAAGCCAGGCTATGGCCGGCGGCAATTCCGTGCGGGCTACCGGCGGTATGAATGCAGCAAAGACCGAGTATCAGGACAGCAACGAGTTCGGCGAGGATGCCGGCGTAGAGAAGACACTGAAGTCTGCAGAGGAGAAATACAGCGACAATGAGACCATTGCAGCGCTCGCAGCAACGGTACGTGAGCAGTATGAGGCCTATAAGGCAAATCCGGAGGGCTACTTCGATTCAGTTGAGCTTTATGAGCTGGATACTCTGGTCGGCGGCAGCGGCCTCAATGATCCGGAGCTGGTGAAGACACTTTGCGAGAATTCCGAGGATGCCATTGACTGGCTGGAGCAGAACGGCGTCACACTGCACAATGTTGCCCAGTTCGGCGGTGCTTCCGTAAAGCGTATTCATCGTCCGGTAGATGATGAGGGCAAGACCCTTTCCGTAGGTTCTTATATGATCCCCATCCTGGAGAAGGATCTGGAGGAGCGCGGCGTGCAGATTCTGTACAGCACCACAGCAGAGAAGATCCTCATGGAGGACGGTGCGGCAGCCGGTATTGAGGCGACAGCGAAGGACGGCAGCAAGGTGACCGTGCATGCTAAAGCTGTTGTGATTGCATCCGGCGGCTTCGGCGCGAATAACGAGATGGTTTCCAAGTACAATGAGAGCCTGAAGGGCTACATTAGCACAAATGCACCGGGCATTCAGGGCCAGGGTATCACCATGGGTGAAGAGGTCGGCGCTGCTACAGTGGATATGGAGCAGATTCAGCTGCATCCCACCGTGCATGTGGCAGACGATGGCTCTGCAAACCTGATCACTGAGGGACTTCGCGGAGACGGCGCTATCCTTGTAAATAAGGAAGGAAAGCGCTTCTACGATGAGGTTTCGACCAGAGATAAGGTGTCTGCAGCGGAGAATGAGCAGACCGACGGTGTGGTATGGCTTATTGTGGACCAGAAGATGTATGATGCTTCTAAGGTCATTCAGGGCTATGACAGCAAGGGCTGGATGGTCAGCGGCAGCAATGCCGAGGAGCTGGCTGAAAAGATGGGCGTGGATGCCGCAGCTCTTTCTGAGACCATTTCCAAGTGGAACGAGTGTGTTGCCAATAAGAGCGATGAGGAGTTCGGACGTACCTCCTTTGCGGAGCCGCTGGAGGATACTCTTTATGCGCTGACTGTACAGCCGGGTATCCATCACACCATGGGCGGTCTGAAGATTAATTCGGAGACAGAGGTTTTGAAAGAGGACGGCACCGCTATTCCGGGACTCTATGCAGCAGGTGAGGTAACCGGCGGCGTGCATGGCTCCAACCGTCTCGGCGGCAACGCAGTGGCAGACTTTACTGTATTCGGAAGAATTGCCGGACAGCAGGCGGCAGCCTATGTGGACGGCGGCAGCGCAGATGCTGCGGCAGAGACCACAGCTGCAGCTGAAACCAGCAAGGCAGCTGCGTAAATGAAGTCGGCAGTCATTACCGGGGCGTCCCGCGGTGTCGGGAAGGCCATAGCAGAGGCATTGGCAGAGGACGGCTGGCGTCTTCTGCTGAACTGCCGCTCCCGCTTCGAACTTTTGGACGCAAACTGCGCGGCGCTTTCGGAGAAAACCGAATGCCGTGCGGTCCATGGGGAGATCGATGGGGATACTCTCGGTAGCTTTCTGGGTATGGATCTGAACAGCAGCCGGCCGGCAGCAGGAGAGGATGAGATTCTTCTGGTGAACAACGGCGGCATTTCCCGCTTCAATCTGCTGCAGGACGTTTCCGATGCAGAGTTCGGGGAGCTGCTGGATGCCAATCTGGGCAGCATGTTCCGTCTGAGCCGGGCCATGATTCCTTATCTTCTGAAGGCCGGACAGGGGCGGATCTGGAACATTTCCTCCGTCTGGGGTGTCACCGGCGCCTCAATTGA
>CAZJQX010000032.1:0-22089 GCA_964548305.1 uncultured Lachnospiraceae bacterium | reverse complement strand
AGCCTCTTGCCGCTGTTTCCCTTTGCACACTCCCTATCCTGCCATCATTAGCATCATTCCGTAATGGCAGGCCGATCCCGCCATGACAAACAGGTGAAAAATCTCATGGTTTCCGAAATATCGGTGCGTCCGCCGCAGCAGCGGCAGCTTCAATGCATAGATGATGCCGCCCACGGTGTAGATCACGCCGCCCGCCACGAGAAGCACAAATTCCGCCGTGCTGAGGGCGCTGTGCAGCTGGCTGATGGAGAACAGGCACACCCAGCCCAGGGCGATATAAATCGCCGAGGACAGCCACTTGGGGCAGCTGATCCAGAAAAGATTCATCAGCATGCCCAGTACGGAAATGCCGTAGACTGCGAGAAGCAGAATCCGCCCCGACCGATTGCCAAGCGCCACCAGACAGACCGGCGTATAGCTTCCCATAATCATGACAAAGATCATCATGTGGTCAATTTTCCGAAGAAGCTGATTGATTCTGGGAGAAACGTCAAAGAAATGATAGCTGGCACTGGCCCCGTACAGGAGAATGAAGCTGATGCCGAAGCAGAGAAACGCGCCGAAGCGCAGCGGCGACGGGTTTCTCATCGCCCGGCAGAGAAGCGGCACCAGCGCCAGCATGGACAGCAGCATCCCGATATAATGCGTCAAAAAGCTTCCCGGATCCTTTATGCGAATGGTCATCATTTGCCTCCTCATCTACAATGTCGGCTTTGCTTTCGCAAAGTCCCTGATACAGATTCATCTCGAGCTTGTTGCCCTCGTTGAACTTGTCTGCGGCAAGCAACTCAGCCCGGAACAGTAAAACCGAGCTCTTTCAGCAGTGCCGGCACCGTGGTCATTTCCCGGAGGCGGCCGACATTGGCACCGCAGAAGAAGAGCCCCTCCTCCCGGTTGCCCTTCACCGCCTCGATCAGCGCATGGGTAATGCAATAGGGCACCTTTGCCGGATCACAGCCCACAATGCAGCGGCTGCAGTGCTGCGGCGCTATCCGCCCGTCCCGGGCGAGCCTTTCGATGAGCGGCGTCCGCACGGCACGGCCCGGCATGCCCACGGGACTGTGGATAATTTCCACATCCTCAGCCCTTGCCGCCAGCAGCACATCCTTATAGCCCTGTGAAGCGTCGCATTCCTCCGTGGCAATGAAGCGGGTCGCCATCTGCACGCCGTCAGCCCCCTGCGCCATGATGCTTTCGATATCCTGCTGATCCCAGATGCCGCCGGCGCAGAACACCGGAATGCGTCTTCCGCACATTTCCTCATAGGGCTGCAGCGCCCTCCGCACCTCCGGCAGTATCTCCGCGAGGCTCCGACATTTGCCCTCCAGAAGCTCTCTTTCCTTAAAGCCGAGATGTCCCCCGGCTTCCGCTCCCTCAATCACCACAAAGTCCGGCGAGCGCTGATACTTCTGCTGCCATACCCGGGCAATGAGGGCTGCCGCCCGGCCGCTGGAAACGATCGGTGCGATCAGCGCCGCGCCCTCGGGAACATATTCCGGAAGCTGAAGCGGAAGCCCCGCACCGGAGATCACCGCATCAATGCCGCAGTCCACGGCAGTCCGTACCGCATCCGCATACTGCCGGGTGGCCACCATGGCATTCACCGCCAGCATCCCACAGTCCCGGGACAGCGCACGAGCCTCCCGGATCTCCTGCCGCAGCGCACGAAGATTGGCTGCCTCCGGCGTCCGTTCAAAATCCGGCTCCCGATAGCCGCAGTCTGCTGTACTGATGCAGCCCATGGCGCCGGCTGACGCCACCGCCCCGGCAAGCCTTTCCAGCGAGACACCGACGCCCATCCCGCCTTGAATCAGCGGGATCGACAGCTCCCTTCCGTGAATTTTCAATACTGACTGCTCAGCCATTGCACGCCTCATTTCCGGACACGGCAGCTTCGGAATCCCTATGTGTCTTTCCCGTCGCCCGCCGCGCCAATTACTTCAATTTTTTTATACTTTTTATATTCACCATACTATTTGCTTTTCGTCTCTTTGTCAAGTAGTTTTAATTACTACATTTAGGCAAAAAAACAGAAGGCCTTGCTGTGTACAAAGCCTTCTATACGATTATCCCAACTCCGAATTCAGCCAAGGCCGCAGGCCTTCAGCACTTCCTCCACGGTTTCCACCGGTATGATTTCCAGCTTCTCCCGCACCTCAGCGGCCACATCCCGGAGGTCGTCTACATTATCCTTCGGGATAAATGCCTTCCGCACACCGGCACGTTCGGCTGCCATCAGCTTCTCCGGCAGACCGCCGATGGGATTCACAGCGCCCTCCAGCGATACCTCGCCGGTCATGGCGATGCGAGGTGTCACCGGAATGCCGATGACCAGAGACGTAATCGCCGTGGTCAGCGTAATGCCAGCGGAGGGACCATCCTTGGGGGTTGCCCCATCCGGCACATGGATATGCAGGTCGTTCTGCTTGAACAGCTCCGCCTTCTCCGGATACATCGACTTCACGAGACTCACCGCGATCTGCGCCGATTCCTTCATGACATCACCGAGCTGTCCGGTAATCGTCAGCTTGCCGTCTCCCTTGGTGAACAGCGTCTCGATGTAGAGGATCTCGCCGCCGACAGCAGTCCAGGCCAGGCCCGTCACCACGCCGGGGCGGGCACTGTCCTTCACCTCCCGATGGGGCAGCGGTGACATATCGAGGTACTCCCGAAGCTGGGACTTCTCCACCTGAATCTCTGTGCCCTTGCCCCGCACCGACTGCACAGCGGCAATACGGCAGAGGGTGTCCAGCCGCTTCTTGAGGCCGCGGACACCGCCCTCCCGGGTGTAATCCGAGATAATGCCTTCGAGCGCTTCGTCGGAGACGCGCACATTATCCTCGGTCAGACCTACGGAGGACAATGCCTTCGGCATGAGATGCCGCTTGGCGATCTCCAGCTTCTCCGTGGGTGTGTAGCCCTGGAACTGGATCACCTCCATACGGTTCAGCAGCGGCGCCGGAATGGTATCCGTGGTGTTTGCCGTGCAGATGAACATGACATCCGACAGGTCATAGGGCACATTCATATAGTGGTCGGTGAAGGTATTGTTCTGCTCCGGATCCAGCACCTCAAGAAGCGCTGCTCCCGGATCTCCGTTGTAGGAGCTCGACAGCTTGTCCACCTCATCCAGCACCATCACCGGGTTGGAGACGCCGGACTTCTGGATACCGTCCAGAATACGTCCCGGCATGGCGCCCAGATAGGTTCTCCTGTGACCGCGAATGTCTGCTTCATCCCGGACACCGCCCAGACTCACCCGGACATACTCCCGTCCCAATGCCTTCGCGATGGATTTGCCAATGCTGGTCTTGCCGGTACCCGGTGCACCCACAAAGAGGAGAATGGAGCCCGACTGTGCCTTCTTCAGGTTCATGACGGCAATCTGCTGAATGATTCGGTCCTTCACCTTTCGGAGCGCAAAATGATCCTCATCCAGAATCTTCTCCGCCTCGTCCAAATCAATTTCTTTCGGCTCCGCCTTCTTCCAGTTCAGCTTCGTCACAAACTCCAGGTAATCATAGAGCATGCCGGCCTCCTGACCGCCCATGCCCTCCTGCTTCAGCCGGTTCAGTGTCTTGGTGGCCTCTGCCTCCGCCAGCGCATTCATGCCGGATTCCCGGATTTTCTTCTCGAAGCGCTGGATGTCCGACTGCTTCTCGGGATGCATCTCATCCAGCTCCTGCTGCATGTAGCTGATCTGCTTCTGAAGGGCCTGCTCCCGCACCATCCGCTGGTAGTCCTCCTGCTGCCGGGTCCGGGCCTCTCCGGTAACCTTCGTCACCTCGATGTACTCATAGAGAATGTGCTCCAGCATATCTGTCCGGATCGACGTGCGGTTTTCCTTCAGCACCGCATAGCGCTCCTCATTGGAAATCGTGAGCCAGGGGGACAGCATGGATGCCACCTCCTGGATGGAGCTGTACTGATCGATCATGGTCCGCATGAACGAGCCGCCCCGGAATTGTCCCACCATGTCCTTCAGCTCGCCCTTCAGCTTCTGCAGACGGGCATGGGCATTCTCTTCATCCTGGTCCTCAATGTCGTAGAGCTCTGAGGTACGTACGTCAATGCCGCTGTGGTCCTCTGCGATATGAATTTCCTCCACATAGGCCCGGTTTGCGGTCCGGATCACCACATAGCCCTCCGGATTGATTTCCGCCACCTCGCCCTCCAGGGCAATGGGATAGAAGCTGTCTTCTTTGATCTTGTCGCGCTCCGTCTCCTCCTTCAGGGTCATCAGCAGCACCGCATCGTCCTGCTGCACCTCCGGTCCCGCCAGTGCACGGAAGGTCTCGGTCTGAAAATATATATAGGCATGCGGCAGCGCCATCACATTATAAATCGGTAATACGGTCATGTTTTGCCTCCTCTTTACTAGCAGTCCATATAATCGAGTGCTAATATTTGTTGATTAGCGTACCACCCCGCCGGGACTATGTCAAGGAGCAGAAGACTTTGCAGCATAGGCCTTTGCTGTCCGCAAAAGAGAAGGCCCTGCGAATCGCAAAGCCTTCTCTCGCTGCTAAATGATCTGCTCTATACCGTTTTTACAGGCCTGCAGCCTTGTTGACCTGTCTCGTATTTACATCTACCCAGCCGGAAACCTCCTTCTGCCGGATGACCACAGGATTTTTGCCATTGACCTTGTAGATTAGTCCATCCATTCCAAGCAGTTTGCGTTCCACTTCCATTTTCGCTGCGACCTCAGCAACTCTCGTCGGTCTCACCTCAGCCTTCTCCTGCTTTGCGTTCTCCAGCAGCTCCAGGTCCTCCTTCTTCTTCCGGACATCCTGCAGAAATCCCATTTCTTCATTGATCGCCTGTCTGATGCCTGTCAGCTCCCGCAGTGTATTCTTTGCAGCCTTCAAACGACTTCTGCCGAGAATGCCCTTCTCCAGAAAAGTTTTGTTATTAGCGTAATCAACGTAATTCTGCGTATCAATAATGGCCTGATTCAGATTGCTGATAAGTGCTTCCGCCTTACCCTCTGCCAGCGCCTGCTCCATCTGCCGATAGCCGGCTGTCCGACGAAGCTTGTCCAGAGACTCATGCATTGTTCTGAACAGCCCGGAATCCTTTTCTGTCTGCCGATTCAGCGCTGCAGACTTTCTTGCCAGCTTCTCCGGCTTTTCCACAAAATATCTGTGCACCCAGTGAGCACGCTCCTCTTTTCCCTTCAGATCCTTTTTCAGTTCTGCAATACGCTTTTCATCCAGCTTATTGACTTCCGCAGTCCGACGAATTTCATTTCTCTCCTCCGGAGACATTTTCACAAACTTATTCGGATCCTGCTGCAGCGCCTCTGCTTCTCTTCTCTTTTCCTTCTCGTCCTCCGGCATGTTTTCCTGCTTTATCTTATCACGTACAGCCCTTACATAGGGACGGATGGCATAAGAATCGCAGAGCTTCTTCCACTTTTCCTTTTCCGCTCCATCCTCCGCATTACTGTACATATTGTAAAATGCTCTCAGCGTCTTCGAGAAGTTTCCTTCCACACCATGATCCACATTCTTCAGGAAGTCTCTTGCCTCACCTCTGTTGAACGCTTCCTTCGTTTCCTTTTTATCCATTGCGTTCAGAACACGATCATACAGCTCTGCCAGACCCATCACTCTATCCAGATTCTGCTTTCCGGCTTCACTCTCCAGGTCGCCCTTCATGGTATCGCAAATATCCATCAGCTCTGTACGGATCAGCTTCTTCAGCGCAGAATTCTGTTCCTGCTGAATGCTGTTCAGCACCTCCTCAAAGGCCTGCTGCTCATCAGCACCCAGCTGTCCCTGCTTATTTGCTGCATTCCAGTCCAGCAGATTGTTCAGAAAACTATTCAAATATGGTCTGAACGGACCATTGGAATACCAGTCCTTGAACGCCATATCCTTCTGAATCGACTTGTAATAAGTCTCAAAGTCCTGGATCAGATAGTTAAGCTTTCCGCCCTTGGCATATGTTGCGTATTGTTCCAGCTGATTCTTAAGTGCATTGATATCCTTTGACATTTTGTTTTCCTCTCTTTTATCTGTGTTGTATATTGGTTTCTGTGTTTCTCTTGTTTATGGCCGTACTATAACATGCCGAGAGACACACATCAGACACAGTGGAAAACTTTTGTAATTGGGTAATTGTTTAGCACCACATCGCCACTTACATATCCCGCACTATCCCTTCAAAGATCCTGCCGCAGGCCTCCGCCAGCTGTTCCACCCGATGAATCCGCACCTGATTTCTTCCATAGATTTGCCGCAAGGCATCCATGCTTTCCGTCCGCCCCAGAAAAAGGCCGTAAACAAGAACGCCCTTCTGCTGCAGCTCCTGAACCGCAGCCCGGGTGTCCTCTATCGCCGGCGCGCCCTCATAGGCTGCCCCCAGAGGATGCTGCGGAGAATGTGAAATCCGCACGGAATCATCGGGGCTGGCATCCGTCAGCACCAGCAGAATATGCTTTCCGTTCCGCCCCTCCCGGAGAATTTCCTCCCCGGCGAGCCGAAGCCCCAGTCCGTCCCGGTTCCAGCCGGCCGTATAGAAATGAAAGAGCTGCCGGGTATCCCGATCCTGAAAGCGCTTCATCCGCTGCAGTACCGTATATCCCCGCAGGGAACGAAAGCTCAGCACCGAAAAGTCCACCTGACAGTGCCGCAGGCTCTCCGCCAGAATCCAGGCCTCCAGGCACAGCTGCTCCTGGACCTGCATCCGGGAAGCACTGGCATCCAGCAGCAGCGTCACCGTCAGCGGCAGCTCCCGCTCCGGTCGACGCTTTTCAAAAACTGCGGGGTCCTGCAGGATGGGGAGTCGCCAGCATTTTCCTGTCTGCAGTCGGCCGTCCCTCGCCTTGATCCGCACCGGCTCCCGTAGCTCGGACAGACATTGGTCCAGAGACGCACTGAGACGCCGCACCACAGAAGCCGGCAGCTCTCCGGCGGCCTTCTTATAGCGGAGATTCTCCAGCAGCTGCCGCTCGCTGTCCTCCCGGGTTTTGAGAGAATCCTGGGGCAGCCGGCCATTTTCCGGAAGCTTTCCGTCAGTCACCCAGCAGTGACAGCCCTGATGCGCGCCGCGGCAAAGCAGGGAATCCATTTGTGAAAGGAGCGCCGGCGGATAGGCAGAGGTCCCGAAGCAGGCTTCAATGTAGTCCCGATCCGCCGCCTCTCGCCTGCTGCTGTGCTTGCCGTCCTCCCGCAACATAAGGCCCGACGCATCCTGCTTTTCCTTGCAGGCCGCAGTATTTCGCATCATAACGATATCCGTATGCTCGTATTCTGTCTTTACCACCTTCCGTAAGAGCCAGGCCTCGGCCCCGCTGAGGGAAATCCGGAAGGGCTTTTCCTCCTTAGCTCCCCGAAAATGGAAAAAGCGCTGCAGCATCTCCCGCAGCGCCGTCACCGCCTCCGACGAAGTCATATCCCCGGAGAGGCAGAGAGCCGCTGCCAGAGCCCGACGGTCCGGAGCCACCATGCCCACCCGCCGATTTAATACCGTACCCCAGCGAAGACGCTGCTGATCCAGCAGCCGCTTGTTCTCCGCCATCCACTGCTGCCGGGAGAGATTCTTAAGGCGTTCAAAAAAGTCCCGGGCATGCTGCTCCCGAAGCTCTGACAGCAGCGGTCGTTCCGGCAGCTCCCGGGCGTAGACATAGGACTCAATCCCCAGCCATAGCGCGTCAAGCAGAAGCGCTGCCCTCCGGCTGTCAGCTGCATCGTTCAGCAAAGACTCTGCCTCCGGGAGCCATTTGCGCTGCAGGCCAATGACCAGATTCATATAAGGCTCGGCCGTTCCGTCCTCCCGGAACGCACAAAAGGACGGCGCGAAGGCATAATCCTCCGCCGCCGTCCAGATCAGATTTTCCGCCCGCTTTCTCTCGGCCTCTGCATTTTTCTGCATCATCTGAATTCCTCTTACGTTCAGCATTCGCAGCTCCTGACATTGCTGCAACTCCTGCCGGCAATTCACCGAAACAGCTCCGGCCCGGCCTTCTCCGAAATCCGCGCAAAAATCACATCCGCGATCAGCTTCTGCTCATAGGGGTCAAAGCATTTGTTCACAATCCCCATGCGGAGAGCCGTGCCTGCCGGAATTCCCAGCTCCATCATGCGCAGAGCATCCAACAGCCCCCGAAGATCCACGGCCCGCTCCGAAATCTCCGCATGCTCCGCCTTCTCGTTAAGCTCATAGAACAGCCGCACAAACTGGGAAAGCGCCTTCTTTTCCAGCTTCGGAAAATGTCCCAGCAGAATGCGGCGAAGATTGTCCTCGGAAATGATGGGCATGCTGATGACCAGAAAACGGGAGCACAGCGCCTCATTCAATTCCCGGGTTCCCGCATAGCCGTAGTTCATGGTGCCGATAAAGCGGCTCATGGGATGCACCGGCAGCCGCTCATAGCCCGGCACGTCGATGACCCGCCGAAAGTCCAGCACGCTGTGCAGCACCGCCAGGGCCTCGTTTTTCGCCATATTGATCTCATCCAGCACCGCAAATCCCCCGTCCCGGGCCGCCAGCCACACCGGCCCCGGCTTGAACACCACCCGGCTGCCGTCAAAGCTGTCCGCACCGATGAGATAGGCGGCGTCCATGCCCACATGGAAGGAAACATCCCAGGCGGGTCTGCCGAAAAGGGCTGCCAGATTCTCACAAAGCACATTCTTGCCCGTGGCCTTGGGACCCGACAGCAGCAGATTCTTGCCGGCGAGAAGCGCCGCTAACGCCGCATTCCAGACCTCCGCGCCGTAATAGGGACAGTCCGGCCGTGGAATGCGGGCCGAAAGCATTTCCGTCACAGGATTGTTCTCCCGCAGCGTCTGCGATTGCCGCAGCAGTCCTTCATCCACACCATCTTCCCGAAGCGCCGAAAAAAGTGCCTCCGCTTCCATTGTCCATCACCTCCCGCTTCTCTGCGATGTCCGGGCACTGCAATACCTTATTGGTACGCTGCCACCAGAAACATGGGCTTGATCTCCACGACCTCGTCATATTCCTTCTTCGATACCGTGACCCCGGCATTCAGCGCCTGCAGATCCTGCTTCACCAGCTGCAATGCACCTTCCGCCGTTTCCGTCCGCCCCTCCCGGATCACCCGTATCATGCGGGTCAGCACAACGGGATGGGCGTATCTCGCGGGCACCGGGAAGCTGTTCTGCGGAAGCAACATTTCCATCGCCTTCACAGCGTCCTCATATTCCTTTGTCACCGTGCGCAGATTGTTCGAGGCACTGGGCAGCACCCGCGAAGCCGAGATCAGGAAAATGACGGCGAGCCCGATCAGCACGATATACATACCGTCCTCTCTTCCCTGCAGAAAGCGAAGCACACCGAAGGCCGCGGCAATGACGGCGAAAGCAAAGACCACCAGCGCCACCCACTTATAGCTGGGCTTCGTCCGCTGCACCATACGAAACCGCTGCGCGCCGTCGGAGAGCCGCTGATACAGCTGCGGCTTCTTCTCCAACTCCCGCCGATCTGCCTCCAGCTGCTGAATGCATGCCTCTGCTGCCGGCGTCAATGTCTTCGCATAGCGGGCCTTTTCCTCCTGCTCCGCCTCCCGCAGCTTCTGAGCTGCTGCCTCACTCTGCAGCGGCACTGTCGGACAGCGTCTCCCGAATTCCTTCAGCAGAGTATCCGCATCCGCCTCCAGCGGTACCGTGCAGGTCACACTGCGGCCGTTCTTCAGCTCCACCACAATGTAGGCCATGGTGCCGAAGATGCCCTTGCCGCTGAAGCCGCCCTTGGACATGGCCACGCGCTTAAAGATCCGGCGGATGTCCGTGAAGCAGATATAACGGCTGCGGTCCAGCATGGCTGTGGACAGAAAAACCGCCTTTTCTCCGATGCCCATTCTGCCGATTTTTTTCAGATTTTTCTTTTCCTTTAACAGGGCCTCTGCACTCAGGGCGGTGGCCACCGCTGAACAAAAGATACTCATACATACTCCTAACTGTGCCGATATATTGCTTGCTGGGCGCCCCGATAGCCAAGCAGACGTCACTGGCGCCTGGCGCCGCTCCGAAGTTTGCCTGATGCAAACTTCTCCGCTCAAAAAAGCCCCAAACAAGCCCCGGACAGCCAAGCCATCACGAAGCCCATTCGGGGCAATACCCGGAGAGAGATGCACCTTATGCCATGCCATCTCCTTCCCCGGAGGTTATTACTGCTCTGTCCTTAGGCCTCAGCTGCCGGCTTCTTGGTTGCCCGGATAAAGAGACCCAGGAACAGGATAGCTACGATGATGCCGATGGGATAAGCCAGTGCTGTGTTGTAAATGGTAGCGCCCTCAGCGGTCTTCTGATTCAAAAGGCCTCCGAGACACTCCGGTGCCAGAATGAAGTAGGTTGCGCTGACAGCACTCATGAAGGTGGCCGGAACCGCTGTGATCCAGAAATTCTTCTTTTCTCTGAAGAGGAACATGGAGGCGGACCAGAGCACGATCATAGCCAGTGTCTGGTTGGTCCAGCTGAAGTATCTCCATACAACGGTGTAATCCAGCTGAGAAATGACGGCGCCGGCACCGAGTACCGGAATCGTCAGCAGTAGACGCTTCTGCCAGCTCTTCATATCAATGCCGAACCAGTCAGCCAGTGTCAGACGAGCAGAACGGAAGGCAGTATCACCGGAGGTGATGGGACATGCGATAACACCCAGCATTGCCAGGATCACACCCACGCTGCCCATGGTCTTAATGCAGACATCATATACAGCTGCCGACTGGCCGTCTGCGATGATGGCGCTGAGTCCTGTGGACAGTCCGCCGGTCTTCTCATAAATGGCACAGCCTGCTGCGGCCCAGATCAGGGCAATGATGCCCTCGCCGACCATGGCGCCGTAGAATACGAAGTGTCCCTGCTTCTCGCTCTTCATGCATCTTGCCATCAGCGGTGACTGTGTGGAATGGAATCCGGAAATGGCACCGCAGGCCACGGTGATGAACATGAAGGACCAGATCGGTGTGCCGCTCGGGTGCATGTTGTAAAGGCTGTTCCAGATCTCGGGAATGGTATAGTTCGGGTTGGTCAGAACGCCGAAGGCTACACCAATCGCCATCACGATGAGGCAGAAGCCGAAGAGTGGATAGATACGTCCGATGATTGCATCAATGGAAATGAATGTGGCAATGAAGTAGTACGCCATGATCACCACCAGCCAGAAGGTAGCATTGATCAGGATGCCGCTGACGCCTGCGCTCTTCAGCATGGTCACCAGCAGTCCTGCCGGGCCCTTTGCGAATACGGTACCTACCATGATCAGCAGTACCACAGAGAAGACACGCATAACGTTCTTCATGCCCTGACCGAGATACTTGCCGGTTACCTCGGAAATGGAGGCACCATCAATACGCTCACTCAGCATGCCGGAGAAGTAGTCATGAACGCCGCCGGCAAAGATTGTACCGCAGGTGATCCAGAGGAACACTGCCGGGCCCCAAAGGGCGCCCTGCAACGCACCGAAGATGGGTCCCAGACCTGCGATGTTCAGAAGCTGCACCAAGAAAAGCTTCCACTCAGGCATAACCACATAATCGACACCATCGTTAATGCGCACTGCAGGTGTCTCACGGTCATCCGGCCCGAAGGTGTTCTCCACAAGCTTTCCATAGGTGAAGTAGCCAACGATCAATGCAATGAAACATAGAAAGAAACTGATCATAAAATCCCCCTGAAGAGAGGAGCACGGCAGACGGCATGGCCTGTGCATCTGCTGTCGTTTCCTCGTCTTTCACGATTCCATATTGTACTCTTTTCAATACAAAATTCAATACACATTATTGAAAAATTCTATGTTATTCTATGCCCTAAAAGATTGTATTTCAGGAGGCTTTTTATGTTCAGAGGCATCGGCACCGCTGCCAACGTTCTGGCGGTTATCATCGGCGGTCTGGCAGGTCTTTTTTTCAAAAACGGCATGCAGAAACGCTTTCAGGAGATTCTGGATCAGGCCCTGGGCCTCACCGTCATTTTCATCGGTGCCGCCGGTACTCTGACCGGCATGCTGCAGGTCGGCAGTGACGGCAGTCTGGAAACCAAGGGCACCATGCTTCTCATCGGCGCCATGGTCAGCGGTGCCCTTCTGGGCGAATGGATCAATGTCGAATACTGGATGGAGCAGTTCGGCATCTTCCTCAAGAAAAAGGTGCACAGCGAAAATGACCCGAAATTTGTGGACGGCTTCGTTTCCACCTCTCTGGTGATCTGTGTCGGTGCCATGGCCATTGTGGGGGCCATCCAGGACGGTCTCACCGGTGATCCCTCCATGCTCTATGCCAAGGCTGTGCTGGACGGCTTTATTGTCCTGGTCTTCGCTTCCTCCTATGGTAAGGGTGCTATTTTTTCCTGCCTGCCCATCGCCCTCTGGCAGGGAAGCATCACAGTCTTCGCGCGCATGCTTTCCCCCGTCCTCTCGGACTATGTCATTGCGCAGCTCTCCTTCGTGGGCTCCTCACTGATCTTCTGCGTGGGCGTGAATCTCTGCTTCGGCAAGCGTTTCCGCGTCGGAAACCTCCTGCCCTCGCTGCTCACGGCAGGGATTTTTGCACAGTTTCTGTAGGCACAGAGCTGATTACAGCAGCGTAAAACCACAAAAGGTGTCGTGAACCTCTTCGGTTCACGGCACCTTTTTTATTCATGATGCAGCAGCTCCGCAAGCTTCTCTTTAAGCCGCGCCCGACGCCTTGTGATGTCCGGCTCGCTCTTCTGAAGCGCCTCGCGGCAGCGCCCCATTTCCTCGTTGATTTCACCGATACCGGCGGGCCAGATCTGCTGCAGCAGCTTCTTGATGTGCTGCGTCACCAGCGGGCTTCTGCCGCCGCTGGAAATGCCGCAGACAACCTCCCGATCCCGTACTATAGACGGAAAAATGAAGCTGCAGAGCTCCAGATCATCCACCACGTTCACCGGAATCTGCAGCACCCGGCAGCATTCACTTACCGATCGGTTCACGGCCCGATCACTGGTGGCCGCGATCACCATGGCAAGCCCCTGCTCTGCCGTGATGTCCCCATCCTGATATTTCCGCTGCTCTATGCTGCAGGATAATGCAGTAAAGCCCTCATTGATCTCCGGTGCAATCACGTGACAGACAGCCCCAAAGGACAGCATCTGCTCCGCCTTCCGCAGAGCGGTCACGCCGCCCCCGATGATCAATACCCTGGCATCCTGAAGCTCCACCATCATAGGAAAATATGCCATAGTCTTTATTCCTTTCCGCAGGCATGCCTTAGGATGCAGTCCGCAATGCCCTCCGCGCTGTGCGGCCGGGCCGTGAGATACTGCTTGTATCCATGTGCCGCCAGCCGCTCTGCGGTATATTCGCCGATGCAGACCGGCAGGGTCTCTGCCGGAATGCTGCGGCACCGCAGATATGCCTCCACGCCGCCTGCACTGGCAAAAACCAGATAGTCGGGAGCATCCGCCTCGCGCTGCGCATTTCCGCCGTCCGCCCGGCTCTCCGGCCCGAAGACATTATCCTCTTCTGCCGGAAGCGAATCCGTTTCTGAGGCAGAAAACAGCGCTTCCATATATTCCTGCGTGTCATAAATGGCCCGGTCTTCGAAGTCCGCGCCGGCCTCCGTCAATGCCTGATTCAGCATTCTGCTGCCATTCTCCGCCCGAAGAATCAGCAGGCGCTCTCCGCCGTGAAGCTGCCGGGAAAGCTCCCGCCCCAGGGCCAGCGCCGTGAATTCCGTGGGCACAAAATCCGCAAAGATGCCATGACTCGCCAGCTCCTCCGCAGTGCCGCTGCCGATGCAGGCAATGCGAAGCCCGGAAAGGCAGCGAATGTCCTGACGCCGTCGGGAAAGCTCGTCAAAGAAGATCCGGATGCCGTTTCTGCTGGTGAAAAGCAGCCAGTCAAAGGACGCCAGCTCTGCCGCTGCCGGAATACGTTCGGGCGCCGGCAAAATCCGAATCGCTTCCACCGGATCTACCTCGGCGCCCTCTTTAAGGAGACGCTCGCGGCACAGTGTCGTGAAGCTTTCAGAGCCCACCACCCGGATCTTTTTTCCCTCCAGGGGCTTCCGCAGCGTCCTTTCGAAATGCAGTCCGGCAGTTTCACCCACCACGATAATGCCGGGGGTCCGCAGCTTTCCGGCGGCCTCTGCCGGCAATGTCTCCAGCGTGCCGTCCACCCGTTCCTCATCGCTTCCATAGCCCCGGAACAGAATCGATGCCGGTGTGTCCTTCGCTTTTCCGTGGCGCATCAGCTCCTGACAGATTTCCGTGAGCCGATGCACGCCCATCAGGAACACCAGTGTGCCCTGCAGCTTGGCCAGCGCCTCCCAGCTTTCTGTGCTGTCATCCTTCGTGTGCCCCGTCACCACGGTAAAGGAACGGGCCAGACCGCGATGGGTCACCGGCAGCCCCAGATGCTCCGGTACCGCCACCGCACTGCTGACCCCTGGAATCAGGGAATAAGGAATCCCGGCCGCCTGCAGGGCCTGGATTTCCTCGCCGCCCCGGCCGAAAACGAAGCTGTCGCCGCCCTTCAGGCGCACCACCCTGTGGCCCTTTTCCGCTTCGCGCACCAGCAGGGCATTGATCTCCTCCTGCCGCATGCTGTGCCTGCCGCTCCGCTTGCCCACATAGAGACAGCGCGCATCAGCAGACCGCTCCTTTAAAAGCGCCGGATCCAGCAGATCATCATATACGATAAGCGAAGCCTCCCGGATAGCCTTGAGGCCTGCCAGCGTGCATAAGTCCCGGCCGCAGCCCGCGCCCACCAGAATCACCTGTCCTTTAGCCATGCTGTTCCTTCCTGCTCCGGCATCTCCGCTGACAGCAGCTCCTGCCGAATTTCCTCACACATTTCCCGATACTGTTGAACCGGACCGCGCCGTACTGCCCGGCTGTTCCGGAGCATAGCGGAAATCTCCACATTTTCCCCTTCGATCTCCGCATGAATGCCCACAGGCATGCTGCAGTCCACCTTCATGCTGCAGAAAAGCTCCCGCTCGATCTGAAAGCGCAGCCGGGTTCCCGGGTCCGAAACCTTCTCCAGAAGCGAAAGCATTTCCCTGTCCTCTCTGCGGCACTCCACAGCAATGATGCCCTGACAGCCCGCCGGGATGAACTCCGCCGGGGCGAAGGTGCAAATGTCGTATTTCGAAAAATCCGTGCCGATGCGCTCCATGCCCGTCAGCGCCATGATGATAGCATCGTATTCCCCGCTTTCCAGCTTCCGGAGACGGGTCGTGATGTTTCCGCGAATGTCCTGGAATTTTGCAGCCGGGAAGAGGCGACGATACTCCGCCTGCCGGCGGGGGCTTCCTGTGCCCACAACAGCATCCGCCGCAAGCTGCCGGCCCTTCATGGTGATGAGGCAGTCCCGGCAGTCTCCCGCCGCCGGATTTCCCGCAATCACCAATCCGTCCAGCAGCTCATAGGGAAGGTCCTTTCCGGAATGCACCGCAATGTCCGCCTCGCCGGAAAGAAGCGCCCTCTCGATCTCCCGGACAAAGATGCCCCGTCCGCCGATCCGCACCAGGGCATGGATCCGGTCCCGGTCCCCCGCTGTGGTATATTTTCGAATTTCTACCTGATAGCCCTCCTTTTCCAGAAGGGCCTTCACCATTTCCGCCTGCCGCAGCGCCAGGACACTGCCCCGAGTTGCCAGCCGTATCGTTCTTTGCTTCATTTCACGCGTCACCTTTGCTGTCGATAATTGGTAATTGTTTAGCACTGTAGCGATGTGATGCTAAACAGTTACGATAATTGTTGCGTACTGCAGCTGCTGTTCCAATGTCTTTACCGAGAAAGCGCCGGCAGAAGCCGCCGCATCGTCATGGCCGCCAGTACGCAGAGACAGAAATCCGGCACCACGGTGCTGAGGAACCATACCTCAATCAGCTTCACAAGACCGATGGTTTCACCGTTCATCAGCAGGAAGTTGAAGGTCAGATAATAGTAAATCAGACCACAGAGGTAATATGCCATCTCGCCCCAGAATGCTGCAAACAGCAGTGTACCGAAGCTCCGGCTGCTGCTTCTCTCCAGAATCCAGCCGGTAATGAAGGCTGCCGCCGCGAAGCCAATCAGGAAGCCGAAAGTGGGCTTCAGAAGATATCCCAATCCGCCGCCGTGGGCGAAAACCGGCACGCCGCAAAGGCCCACCAGAAGATAGGCAAAGACGCTGAGGAAGCCGTTCTTCGAACCCAGCACCATGCCCGCCAGCAGCGCAAAAAAGAACTGCAGCGAAAAGGTCACCTGCCAGACGCCCAGCGGGATCATGATCTTAATGAAGGCCCCGACCGCCATCAGTGCGGTAAAGAGACCGCAGGTCACCAGCGTCACCGTTTTGTTCATTTGTATGCTTCGTTCCATACCTTCCTCCTGTCACCGGACTCCCCGACCGGCTTGTTTGGTTTGTATACATTATTATACTGAATTTGCCGAGATAAGAAAAGGGAAGCATCCCGAATGCTTCAGAGACGCTTCCCTTTTTATCATGCTAATGTCTTCTCAGCCCTGGCTTCCGGGACCCGCTGTCTGATGGTCCTCAGGGAACTTCACGTTGAAGTTAGATCTCCACTCGGTCTCATGCCAGAAGATCTGCTCAGCAACCTGACACTCCGGATTCAGCTTCACGCCGTCCAGAATGATCTCCTTAAACTTATGATAACCGGCACGGTCGATCAGGTGTCCGCCATGGAGGTAAACCGGCTTGTAGTCCAGTGCCCATGCGGAGAACTTCTGCCAGTTGTTCAGCATGCCCAGAACAACCTCCTCGGATGCCCAGTTCAGGAACATCTTGCCGGCTCTCGGGGTCTGTCTTCCGGTACGGCCGCCCAGGATAACTCTGTAGAACTTCTGGGGCTTTCTGGTCCAGGCACTTGCCGGGCAGACTCTTGCACACTCACCGCAGCCTACGCAGCAGCAGGGATCCTTGAGCGGCATGTTGTTGGGTCCCATGGAAAGTACACGGGTAGCGCCCTTCTTGCAGGCCTTCACGCAGGCACCGCAGCCGATGCAGCGATCCGGGTGGAAGTCGATCTTGGCCACACCGATGATACCGAAGTCGCACATGTTGGCCTTGATACAGTCATTGGGACATCCGGCAACATTTACCTTAATATGGTAGTTAGACGGGAAGACAATGCTCTCGACCTTTCTGGCCATCTCCTGGGTGTTAATGTTAGCACAGATACAGTGCTTGTTGCCGATACATGCGGGGATGTTTCTGGCACCAATGGTCGGATAACCGCCCTCACGGTCCCACTCCTGCGGCTGATGTGCCACAGTATCCATGTTTACGCCGCAGAGATCTTCCTCAACGCCCTCGATGTAATCCTTCAGGTAAGCGTTGACTGCCGGAATGTTCTCATACTTGATGCCCGGGAAATCCAGGGTCAGTCTGGTTCCGATATGGAAGTTGCCGTCACCCCAGGTCTCCGCAATGTGTGCTGCCATATCCAGGTACTTCACCGGAATCTCACCGCCCGGTACACGAAGCTGCAGCATGAACTCTCCCGGCACCTTGGACTGCCGGTAGCAGTTGGTTTGACACTTCTTTACATTAATATCTTTATTCATATTCTGCCTCCATCAGTCCACAAGCTCTTTGGCTTTCGTGTAGTTGAATACCGGACCGTCCAGACATACATAGGTCTCGTCGATACGGCAGTGTCCGCACTTTCCGATGGCACAGGACATCTTTCTCTCGAAGCTCATCCAGATGTGATCTTCCTTCACACCATTCTTCAGAAGCTCGAGACCGGTAAACTTCATCATGACAGGAGGTCCCACCACGATTACTGCATAGTCATCACCGAAGTCCTGCCAGGGAATCTCTTTCACAAAGGCAGTTACCATGCCGGTACGGAAGCCGGCCTTCTCATCATTGTCCAGAGCGTAGATGGTGCCGAACTTCTCCTTCCACTGCTCAAGGTTCTCTGTAAATACGATGCTTTCGTCATTCTTGAAGCCGGAAATCACATGAACATCCTTCACCTCATCCATATGAGCGGCATAGTGATTCAGAAGGCTTCTTACGGGAGCCAGTCCGGTACCGCCGGTGATCACCACCAGGTGCTTGCCGTCCAGCTCTGCCTTCGGCCAGCCATGGCCATAGGGTCCTCTCAGGAAGAGCACATCTCCTGCCTGCTTCTCAAAGATCTCGCTGGTCACCTTTCCTACCGGACGGAGAGTAAACTCCAGCCAGCCGTCGCCCTGGGCGGATACGGAAATGGGAGCCTCTCCTACTCTCGGGATAGAAAGCTGCATGAACTGGCCATGCTGCACCTTGGCCTCCGTCTCTACGCGGAAGGTCCACTCATGCACGGACTCGTGCTTTACGCTCAGGATTCTGCAAGCCTGCGGCTGTAATTCGTTTCTCATGGTCTCAGCCCTCCTTTCCCTGCTCAGCAACAATCTCGGCAACTGCTGCGGACATCTTTTCCACTGTAGCGGACAGTGAGATGAACTGCGGGCAGTGATCTGTACATCTGCCGCAGCCTACGCACATATGTCCCTCATGGAAGCGGGCATCATAATCATGGAACTTATGCAGCACCTTGAAGCGCATGCGGTCTCCTGCTGTGGAACGGAACTCTCTCTGTCCGGCCATCTGGTCGAAGCCTGCAATCTGGCAGGAAGCTGAAACTCTGCGGCGCTCGCCGTTCTCGGCATTCTCGGTATAAACCACATCTGATGTGGTGAAGCAGGTACATGTGCTGCAGGCCATGGTACAGGCACCGCAGGAGATACAGCGCTTGTTGTACTCCTCCCACATCGGATGCTTCTTCAGTGCCTGAAGAACAGCCTTGTTGGGGATTACCGGCGGCTTCACCTCAATTTCGTTCTTCTCTACGAACTTTACGGTATAGTCGTTCTTCTCTGCTGCAGACAGATACTTCTCGAAGTCACCGTCCTTCAGCTCGATCTCCAGACCCTCTGCACTGAACTTCACAGCAAAAACATAGTCATCGGTCTTGTTGGCGTTCATGGACACGCAGAAGCAGGTGTCGGTACCGCCGCTGCACTCCATCAGCACAAACTTCGCCATCTCATGACGGCGCTGATAATAAACGTCACTGAAGCCGCCGTTGCCCAGGAAGATTCTCTCCTGAATCTTCTGTGCGTTAATGTCGCAGGCTCTGCCGAATACCAGCATCGGGCGCAGCTTCTTTACGGCCTCATGATAGTCCTCATCATTGAAATAAAACAGGGTCTGGTGAATCGGATTCAGCACCTCCTTCATCGGGTACAGGGACTTAGCCTCGTACTCGATTTCCTCCGGTGCTGTCACCTTCGCATACTTCACCACATCCGTATCCGAATAACGACCCTGCTTCGGGAAACGCTTGGGCGCATAGATATCATAGGTTTCCTGCAGGTCTGCGAAAAATTTCGCAGCCTGCTCCTTGTTCAATTTGTATCCCATATCTTACATATCCTCCATGGAGCTGTTTCAGTTTCAGCAAGTCACCTGAACACCGGTCTCATATTCCTTGTCATCTACAATAACACGGAGATCGTATGTGCCCTTCAAGCCGGCCTTATTGATAAAGGTTCTTGTCTGCCGTGCATCAGCGGACAGGAAGGTAGCACAACACATAGCCTTCAACTGCAGTGCGGTAGTGGAGATAAAGTAACGGTGTACCTCCTCACCCTGTTCAACGAGAAGCTGTACCATCTGACCCTTTTCGAAAGTGGCATTGAAGGTGAAGCGATCTGCCTCCTCAATAACCTCTCCCTGACAGCTCTCCGGCAGAAGCTCTCCTGTTTTCTCTGCCGGTACCTCGATATCGAACTCCTTTGTCGGCGCAAGCTCGCCCAGAATCTGACCCTTTCCGAGCTCAAGATTGATGCCGTCGCTGTAAAGTCTGAGCTTTTCAGCACGATAGAAGTTGCCGTGAACCTGCATCTCCAGCAGCTTCACATCGTTGCAAACCTCAATGGTGGTGGAGTACATCTTTCCGGAACCGTCTCTCAGTCTTGCCGGAAGCACCTCGCTGGGCTCACCGTTGTTCAGGAAGCCGATACCGCCGGAGTGCACCATGTAGTGTCCCTCGTTGTAATACTCCACATTACAGATATACGGTGAGAAGAACTTCGCGCCCATATCCTTGCCGTACTCCCAAACCTGTTCGATGGTGCGGTCCTTCATGTTGAGGTGATATCTTACGCCTCTGGAATAGTTATCCTTTGCCTTCAGATACTTCTCCGGATTCTTGCAGCCCCAGTGATGGTTATCGAAGCACATCACATCGCCGTTGGGGGTAATGACATTGGCATGCTGCTCATACTGCCAGCCGAAGTTGCTGCCGATCGGTGTAAAGAAATACTTCTTCACGAAATCCTCGGGCCATCCCTCCGGATCACCGATCACCCAGTTCAGCTCACCGGTCTCGAAATCAATGTTGATCATGGCATCCATGTGACGGCCGGAAAGGGTGATGGAATTTGTATTCTCATCGTACCAGCAGGCATTGTTGTGGAACCAGTCCTCATCGGACCAGCTGCCGGACTTGCCATAGCCCTCCGGAAGGATCTTCCGATAATCATAGGTCTTCAGCACCTTGCCGGTCTTTCTGTCCACCAGGGCCAGCTTATCCTCTACCGTGTCGGACTGGAGATCATCGGTGTTCACCAGGAAGTTGCCGTCCGGAAGCTCGAACTCATCATGATGATAGCCGCCCGGAAGTCTGTACTCCTTGTAGATCTTGCCGACAGGGGACAGCTCATAAAGTCCGCTCATATAATAAGGAAGACGGAGCAGTCTGTTTGTACCCATGATCAGATTGCCGTTCTTCAGACGCTTCACATCAAATACGCACGGTGTATTCATATGGAAACGGCAGTCGCCTCTGTAGTCAAAGGCAGATGTCAGATCCTCGCCTGCCGGAGAAACCATGATCACCTGGTCCTGCAGATACTCCGGTGTCGTATGCATTGCGATCATCGGATCCTCTTCACCCTCGAAAACATCCGGTGTCTTGATGGTGATGACATTTTTATCACCGCGGTACAGCTCGATCTCTACCTGGTTCTCGTAGTTGGAATACAGGCCGACAATCGGAAGAACGTGCTCTGTGGCCGGCTTGAAGGTATGATACATATCTCCCTGCGGTCTCTCCTTGCCGTATACGCGAACGGTAACGGCAACCTTCTCCTCTGTCTTGAAGCAAACCACTGCAGACAGCGGGTTAATGAGGTAGAGATTGTACTTTACCAGCGGATTCTCCAGTGTGTAGTTTCCCGCATGGAATTCCTCCAGCATTGCCTGCTCTGCCTTGTACTGGCGCTCAATCAGATGCTCGTCAAATACGTGCTTTACTGCCATATTTTTCTCTCCTTTTCTATGGGTTTTACAGATTCTTCTTAATCATGTTCAGGACCACCGGCTTCTGCTGGAGACCGCCGAGGCGCTGAAGCTCCTCGCCATCCTTGTAGAGCACCAGTGTCGGATAACCGGTCACGCCCTTCTCCGCCACAAAATCTCTGTTCTCGTCGAAGTTCACCTTCAGGATCTTGACCTGATCGCCGAGCTCCTTGTCTACATCCCGGAGCACGAAGGCCATCATCTTGCAGGGGCCGCAGGTGCTGGAATAGAAATCCGTCAGCACAAGTCCGCTCATGTCCTCTGCCTTGAATTCTTCTGCATTGACTTCCTTAATCATTGTCTTCTTCCTCCTAATACCGTAACAGGCTCACGCCAGCTTCTGTACATAATGTGCAGCTTCCTCTGCGGCAATGGCGCCGTCTCCGCAGGCAGTGATAACCTGACGAAGGCCCTTCACAATACAGTCGCCTGCAGCAAAGACACCGGGCACTGCGGTATGCATGTTTCGATCCGTGGTCACATAGCCGCGATCCAGGATGCCCAGCTTCTCCGCGAACTCGGTGGTGGGCTCCAGTCCGATGAACTCGAACACACCGTCGCAGGAAACGCTCCGCTCCTCACCGGTTTTGGTGGAACGGAAGCGGACGCCGCTGAGCTTTTCCTCGCCCGTGAACTCCAGCACATCCTGATAAGGATAGATGGTTACCTTATCCATAGCCCGCAGCTTATCGCAGACCATAGGATCTGCTGTCAGATCAAACATGGTCACGATGGTGAGGCTCTTCACGATGCCTGCCAGGTAGATAGACTCCTCTACCGCAGAAT
>CAZJQX010000031.1:0-22131 GCA_964548305.1 uncultured Lachnospiraceae bacterium | reverse complement strand
CCGTTGGTGGTGATGATCTTATAGGCCTGCCACTCCGAACCTGCCGAGCCGCTGCTCTCGCTTCCCTCCGCCGGTGTGATGATCTTGGCCTCAGGTACCGGCAGATCCTTCACCTTTTCCGATGTCAGCTCCCAGGTTACGCCCTCCGGCAGAATCCGCACGCCGTAAATGGAAACGGTCAGGCTCTGATCAGAATAGCTTGCACGGATACCGATAGGATAGTCCGAATTGTTCACAAACTGATAATCCGGTCCCGGCCAGGATACCGTAGCATCCATACCCGGCGTTACATAGGTAGGCGCAAAGGTATGAGACCGCCGATAGGTAGTGGTGAGTCCGGCCCGGAACACCGCATTGTACAGTGTTGTGGATACCTGGCAGACGCCGCCGCCTACCTCCTGTACCACTTCTCCGTTATTGTAGGCCGGTGCGCCGCCATACCCCTTGGCCTCCGTTCTCTGTCCCACTGTGTCATTGAAGGAGAATTCTTCTCCCGGCTTCAGTACCGTTCCGTTTAATGCCTTCGCCGCAAGCTGGATATTCTTATTCCGTACAGAATTGGAAGTCGTCTTTGTGGTATAGCTGCCGATGGTGGTGTATTTGCTCTTAACAGAGCCTGATGGTGAAACCGCATTACCCACCGCGGTGATTTCCCCTGTATAATTTCCGGCAGAAAGAGCCTCCATGACCTTCTCCGCTGTGGCTTCAGCATCAATTTCGTAGCCATCCTTGCTGCCGCCGAAAACGAATTCGCCGCTTTCACTGTCATAGCCTGTCAGCCCGCCGTTCGTGGCAGACATCTTCCATACCAGCGCAAGCTCCGTCATTTCCTCATTCACCGTGTCGGTGAAATCCGGCAGCTGCAGGGCATAATCTGCCTGCGGACCGCTGCTGCTTTCAACGCTGCTGTCCTCTGTACTGTCCTTTTTCTTTTCCTTTTCTGCCGACTCCTTCGCCGCATTCTCTGCCGCCATAGAGGATGCAATACCGTCTCTCCTGCTGTCGTAGTCGGTAAAGATCTGCTCCACATAGCTCTTCAGCGAATCTTGAATCAGATCCGGTACGGCGAATTCGCTCTTAGAGGGTCGGATCGTAACAGAAGCATAGGGATTGCTGACCTCCACCCGCTCTTCTGTTCCTTCATTATCCGTGCCGCCGGAGGATTCCTCCTGCTTCCTGCTCTCCTCATCCAGATCCACCATGGTAAAGGAATCCAGATTCGGGTTCGGATTTTTCACCGTAAGGGACCAGCTGTAGCTCTCCTGCAGCTTTGCCAGCACCTCATCCTCCGTCATGCCTTTGAGATTCAGAAGTTCAGCTCCCGGCGCAAGAGCTGAATAATCCAGATACAGATCTGTATTGATCACATTCTGGTCCAGCACCAGTGCTGTGGTTTCCGTTGCCTCACTTTCCGCTGTGCTGTGTCCCAGCAGACCGCTTTTAAAAAGCACCGCAGCCCCGATCACCAGGGCAGCTGCTGCCACAACGCCGCCAATGGCCAGCCCAGCTTTACCGTTTCCGCCCTTTTCCCCGCGATTGTTCCGAGAACCTCCGCCATAGCTGCTGTAGCTGCTTCGGCTGCCGCTGCTTCCTGTCCTTTTTCCGGTCTCCTGGCCATAGTAGCTTCTTTCATTCACCTTTGTCCGGGCATTTCTGCCTCTTGATGCCCCGCGTGCACGGGAGCCTCCCTTTCTCGCATCATTGTAGTCTCTGTTCATTCGCTCACCCGCTCTATATCCTGTTTCCTATATTAAAGATTTTTCAAGCCGTCCGTTCTCCTCTTCAAAATCCAAAATTTTAGAAAATTTTTAGATTTCTTTTCGGTCGGTGCTAATTATCTTATCACATTTGCAGGTTTTGTATATCGCTATTTTGATAAAAAACATTTAACGAATATCTTACGCAGGTTTTAAAAAAGAGCCCTGCGTCGCAAAGGACGCAGGGCTCTTAATAATGCTTATTTTACTACAAAATTTACGATTTTTCCAGGAACATAGATTTCCTTCACAATGTTGCCTGTCAGCTTGTCGGCAACAGCAGCCTTGGCCTTTTCCAGCACAGAAGCCTTGTCTTCATTCTGCTGGATTGTGATCACAGCTCTGGTTTTGCCGTTCTGCTGTACCGGAATTTCCAGCTCGTCGGTCTTCATGGCCTCCTCGTCATACTCCGGCCAGCCGGCATTGAATACAGTACCCTCACCACCAAGGTCATGCCAGCATTCCTCAGCCATATGCGGAGCGAACGGAGCCATAAGGATGGAGAAGGTCTTCAGTGTCTCCTTATCCATACCGCCGTGCTTCTTCGCCAGATCCACCATGGCATTGTTGTACTCCATGAAGCCGGAAACCACAGTGTTCAGTGAGAATGCCTCAAAACGCTGCTCAATGTCATGCACCAGGTTATGACGAAGACGGATCATGTCCTTTGTCGCTTCGATGTTCTTGTCCTTGGAATCCTGTACCAGGTTGTAGAAACGGTTCAGGAAGCGGTAAACACCATCGATACCTCTGTCGTCCCACTCTGCATCCAACTCAGGCGGTCCCACAAAGAGCTCATAGAGCCGGAGGGCATCACAGCCATAGTCGCGAACCAGATCGTCCGGAGAAACAACATTACCCTTGGACTTCGACATCTTGATACCGTTCTTGCCGGTGATCATGCCCTGGTTGAAAAGCTTTGTGAAGGGCTCATCAAAGCCGATCACGCCGATATCGTACAGGAACTTGGTCCAGAAACGGGAATACAGAAGATGCAGCACGGCATGCTCAACACCGCCGACATACATATCCACCGGAAGAAGCTTGTCGGCCTTCTCACGATTTACCAGTTCCTGATCGTTGTTGACATCGATATAACGCAGGAAGTACCAGGAGGAGCCTGCCCACTGCGGCATCGTATTGGTCTCTCTCTTTGCCGGGCCGCCGCAGTTCGGGCAGCTGCAGTTTACCCAATCTGTCATAGCTGCCAACGGTGACTCACCGGTACCGGTAGGCTCATAGTTCTCTACCTCCGGCAGACGCAGCGGAAGTTCGCTCTCCGGCACAGCAACATTGCCGCAGGTCGGGCAATGAACGATAGGAATCGGCTCGCCCCAGTATCTCTGGCGTGAGAATACCCAGTCACGAAGCTTGTAGCTGACGGTCTTCCGGCCGAAGCCCATCTTCTCGATCATCAGCGGTGCTTCCTTCTTCAGGACTGCGGACTCCATGCCGTTCCACTCACCGGAATTGATCATGATGCCGGATGCCTCTGTATAGGCCTCCTGCATATCCTCGATCTCTTTGCCGTCCTTTGCAATAACCTGAATGATAGGCAGGTCAAACTTCTTGGCAAAAGCAAAGTCTCTGGAGTCATGCGCCGGTACACACATGATGGCGCCGGTACCATGATCAGCCAGTACATAATCGGAAATCCAGATCGGTGCCTTCTTGCCGTTCAGCGGATTCACTGCATAGCTTCCGGTAAACTCGCCGGTCTTGTCCTTATCGTTTACGGACATACGATCCACATTGGACTTGTTGGCAGCCATCTGCACATACTTCTCAACTGCCTCACGATGCTCCTCAGTGGTCAGCTTCTTCACCATGGGATGCTCCGGTGCCAGCACCAGGAAGGTTGCACCGTGAAGGGTGTCCGGTCTTGTAGTGAACACAGTCAGCTTCTCATCGGAATTCTCGATGCCGAAGTCCACCTCCGCGCCATAGGAACGGCCGATCCACTCGGTCTGCATCTTCTTTACCTTCTCCGGCCAGTCCAGCTTGTCCAGGTCATCCAGGAGACGATCCGCATAAGCCGTGATCTTCAGCATCCACTGACGCAGGTTCTTCTTGGTCACCGGCGTACCGCAGCGCTCACACTTACCATCCACCACCTCTTCATTGGCAAGACCGGTCTTGCAGCTGGGACACCAGTTGATGGGGAATTCCTTCTCGTAGGCAAGGCCCTTCTTGAACATCTGCACAAAAATCCACTGCGTCCACTTGTAGAACTTCGGATCTGTGGTATTCAGCTCCATATCCCAGTCATAGAGAGCATTGATCTGCTTCAGCTGGCGCTTGATGTTCTCTACATTCTTCTTGGTGGTAATAGCCGGGTGAATGCCCATCTTGATGGCATAGTTCTCAGCCGGAAGGCCGAAGGCATCCCAGCCCATCGGATGGATCACATACTTTCCCTTGATCAGCTGATAACGAGACCAGGCATCAGAGATCACATATCCTCTCCAGTGTCCTACATGCAGTCCGGAACCCGAGGGATACGGAAACATATCCAGACAGTAGTACTTCTCCTTCTTGCCGTCGTTGACATTAATGGGATTCTTGTCCCAATACTCCTGCCATTTCTTTTCTATCGCTTCATGATTGAATCTTGCCATGGTCTTCTCCTTACCGTATTTTCCTTTGTGCTTTGCACAGCTCTTAATTATAAATCAATTTGTGCATTCGTCAACCATTCGCCCGCCTCTTCCGTCATAAGTCCTTGGAATTGCTGGCATGCTCTGCCCGGAAAAAGTCATAAACCCGCCGAGCAGAATAGGCATCCATACTCGGACAGGCGGTCAGCTCCTCCAGGGAGGCGCTCCGCACATGATCAACATCCTTGAACTGTCGTAGCAGGGCCCGCTTCCGCACCAGTCCCACACCCGGAATATCGTCCAGTATGGAATGGACCTGCTCCCGGCTCCGCAGGGAGCGATGATATTCAATGGCAAAGCGATGCACCTCATCCTGAATCCGGGTCAGCAGCTTAAAGGCCTCTCCGGTCATGGAAAGCGGAAGCTCCTCGTCATGATACAGGAGCGCCCGGGTGCGATGCCGGTCATCCTTCACCATGCCGCACACCGTCACCGAATGAATGCCCAATGTATCCAATACCTCCTCACAGATATGCACCTGTCCCTTGCCGCCGTCCATTAGGATCAGATCCGGAAAGCTGGAGAACGAGCCCAGCTCATTCTTTTTCCCCTTGGCGGCATTTTCCGCCATTTCCTTCAGACCATGTGTAAAGCGGCGCGTCAGCACCTCCCGCATGGAGGCATAATCATCCGGTCCCTGCACAGACTGTATACGAAACTTGCGGTAATCATTGCGCTTGGGTCTTCCGTTGATATAAACCACCATGGAGCCCACATTCTGCGCACCGGATATATTGGAGATATCATAGGACTCAATCCGCACCGGCGGCTTCGGCAGACCGATCACCTCGCCAAGCTCCTGAATAGCACGATTGGTTTTTTTGTCCTGCTCCCGGTACTGCTGGCTGTAGCGGTTCATCAGGATGCCCGCATTGGTCACCGCCAGCTCCACCAGCTTCTCCTTCATTCCCTTCTGAGGTGCCCGCAGGAACACGCGCCTTCCCTTCGCCTGACTCAGCCACTCCGAAAGCACTTTTTCCTCCGGCAGCGGGGTCTGTACCCAGATTTCCCGGGGAATAAAGGGTGTTCCGTTGTAGTACTGCTGAATGAAGCTGGTCAGAATCTCCTCGTCCGAGGATTCCTCGTCAATGCTGATGAACTGATGGTCGCGGCCAATGATTTTGCCGTCCCTGACAAAGAATATCTGGATAATGCAGTCGTTCCACTGCCTGCGCATTCCGATGATATCCCGGTCCTCCTGATCATAGGCCGTGATCTTCTGCCGGTTCTGTACCGCCTCAATGGAGCGGATCAGATCCCGCATCTCCATAGCGGTTTCAAAATCCAGATTGTCGGAGGCACGACTCATCTTCAGAGAAAGCTCCTTCAAAATGTCCTCATATTTTCCGTTCATGAAGTCAATGGCTTCCCGCACTCGCTCCATGTACAGCTCCCGGGACTGCCGGCCTATACACGGGCCATCGCACTGCTTCATATCATAATAAATGCACTGCCGCTCCAGGGGATGGTCCTCCGTAAAGCTTTTGTCGCAATTCCGGATATGGAAGCTCTTCCGCAGCAGCTCCAGCACCTCCTGCACCTGTTCCATGGAGGCATAGGGTCCAAAGTACTTTCCCCGGTCATTGCGGCGCTTCCGCACTGCCACGATGCGCGGATACTGCTCATCCATGGTCACCTTAATATAAGGATAGTTCTTGTCATCCTTCAAAAGCGTGTTGTACCGCGGCTTGTATTCTTTGATCAGATTGGACTCCAGGATCAGGGCTTCAAGCTCCGAATCCACCACGATATACTCAAAGCGTTCAATCAGACTCACCATCTGCTGAATCTTTGCCGATTTCTTGTAGGACTTCTGAAAATACTGCTTTACCCGATTTCGAAGGACCTTGGCCTTTCCCACATAGATCACTTCATCCTGGGGTCCGTGCATCAAATAAACTCCCGGCATAGCCGGGAGCTTCTGAAGTTCCTCCTGAATCTGAAAACCACTGTCACTCATTGTTCTGTTGCCTCTGTCGCAAATCCCTTGCCGTTTCTGCTATTCTGCCTTCTGAAATGCTGTCCAGTCATAGCGATTGGCTGCATTCCAGATCAGCCATTCCTCGCCGCCGCTGTCATAAACGGCCTGAATCTCTTCCTGCTGCTCCTCCGCGCCGTACTCCAGATGATTTTCCAGATAGCCCGCCGTAAAGCCCTGCAGCCACGGCCGCACCGCTGCCTGCGACTCATCTTCCTTTGCAGCCTTTTTCAATGCCTTTTCCGAGCTTTCCATGGCACTCTTTATCGTCTGGTACGGCTCCAGATCCGGATGCGCAATGCCAAAGCTTCCATCTCCGTAATGAGACGGATAAATCATGGGACACATATAATCTGCCGCCGCCGACATTTCCCCATAATTCTGTCCGACAGCCTCCGCATCCTCATAGGAATCAATGATGGTGCCGAAAACATCCGTGGACATGAAAATGCCATACTCTGCCGCTTTGTCCGACATATACTGTACAAAACGTGTGATGATCTCTGTTTTTCCGCAGTCTGCGCCTTCATGCACCACAGACTGCATCCCTTTTTCCGTACAGAAGCGCACATAATCCAGCTGTACCTCATCAAAGCCGGCCTGTGCGCAGCCATATGCCGCCGCATCCAGATAATCCCAATACTCCTGCTTGTACGGATTCACCCAGGTCATGCCGGACTGGTCATAGAATAATGATCCATCCGCCTTCTGCTCCATCAGATCCGGCCGAAGCTCAGCCATATGCGGATCCCGGAAGCAGACAATTCTGGCTATGGCATAGATGCCGTGGGAATGAAGCTCACGCAGCAGCTCAGGCAGGTCCTTAATGGTTCCCGCCGAAGCTCCCATCGTCTGTAGCTTCTCAGAATCCAATGTCAAGGCAAGCTTTCCCTCGTCATTCTTGACATCAATCACCACAGCATTCAGTTCTGTCTCATCAATATGCGAAATAATGTCCTCCATGCGGTCCGAGCCCGCCGTAGAGTCCGTCAGGTAAATGCCCTTTACCTTTGTTTTTTCACGGCTGATTTCCTTCTTGGCAAAAACGTCCTCCTCAGCCTTTTTCCGCTCTGCCGCCTTCGCTTCCTCCGCCTCACGGGAGGCTTCCGCAATGGATTCCTCGGCCAGAGACTCCTCGGCCAGCTCGGATTCATATTCCTGCAGCTCGCTGGATTTGTTGACACGATAGACAAGCATATGCTTGCCGCATCCCGCCAGCAGGAAGCAGGTCAGCAGTGTGAGACAGACAATCCGTACAAGTGTAAAAATCTTTTTCATATTTTACCTCGTATTTTCGCCTGTAGAATAGGGACATTATACCACTTTATCAGATTTGCGCAACTTAATTTGGGATTTGGCCGTTTATATAACAATATTTGCCAAATTCTCTTTGAAAATTTTTTCCAAAAATACCTTTTTCCCAGCCGCCCAACCTATACCGCACGGAAACCGTTTGATACCAAAAAAGAGGAACCCATGAAATGGATTCCTCTTTTCTCGTCACATATTCAGTTCAGGATTAGTCCTCAACCTTAACGATCTCACGCTTATTGTAAGAACCGCATGCCTTGCAGACTCTGTGAGGCATAACAAGCGCACCGCACTTGGAACACTTTACCAGGTTCATAGCACCCATCTTCCAGTTAGCTCTTCTGCTATCTCTATGTGCCTTTGAAGATTTATTCTTAGGACAAATTGACATACTTACACCTCCTTCGTCATACCGGGCCTTCTATCCAAACGGTTTTGATTTTATATTCGGGCTACGCAGCGTCCAAGCAATACTCGTGCGCTGCGCACTCGATAAACAATACTACATTTCCATAGGAAATGCAAGTACTTTTTGACGGTATCACAAACTTATGCTTCAACCAGTCTCAGCGTGTCTCTTGCGATTGCCAGCTCCTCGTTGGTGGGGATCAGGAAGATCTTCACCTTGGAATCATCAGCAGAGATCAGTCTCTCCTCGCCGCGCACATTGTTTCTCTCATCATCGATCTTTGCGCCTAGGAATCCCAGGTACTCTTCTACGATGAGCTTTCTGGTCTTCTTGTCATTCTCGCCGACGCCGGCTGTGAATGCGATGGCATCTACACCGTTCATGGCTGCCACATAGGAGCCGATGTACTTAGCCACTCTGTAGCGGAAAGCCTCCAGAGCAACCTCAGCCATGTGATTGCCTTCCTCAGCTGCCTTCTCCACATCACGGAAATCGGAAGAAACACCGGACAGACCAAGGATACCGGACTTCTTGTTCAGAATGTTCAGGACCTCGTCCACAGACTTGTTCTCATGGTTGCAGATGAACTGAACAGCAGCCGGATCGATATCGCCGGAACGTGTGCCCATGATCAGACCCTCAAGCGGTGTCAGACCCATGGAGGTATCTACGCCCTTTCCGCCGATGGAAGCAGAGATGGAAGCACCGTTGCCCAGGTGGCAAACGATAACCTTAGCCTTCTCAGGATCCAGGTTGCCGAAACGGATGGTCTCCTTGGAAACGAAGCCGTGAGAGGTTCCGTGGAAGCCGTAGCGACGGATACCGTACTTCTCATAGTACTCTGTCGGGATAGCATAGTAGTAAGCCTTCTCCGGAAGTGTCATACCGAAGGTGGTGTCAAATACAGCCACGTTCTTCTTGCCGGGAACAACCTTCTCGCAGGCCTCGATGCCCATCAGGTTTGCCGGGTTATGCAGAGGGCCGAGATCGAAGCAGGAACGTACAATTTCCTTCACGCGCTCATCCACAACGCAGGACTCTGTGATCTGTGTGCCTGCATGGAGAACACGATGTCCGATGGCACCGATCTCGTCCACAGACTTCACAACGCCGTGCTCAGCATCTGTCAGTGCATCGAATACCAGCTTAACAGCAACTGAGTGATCCGGAACAGCTGTCTCCTGAACAAAGTCCTCCTTGCCGGGAACCTTGTGTGTCAGCTTGCTGCCGTCAATGCCGATTCTCTCAACCAGACCCTTTGCCAGTACAGACTCATCCTCCATATCGATCAGCTGATACTTGAGAGAAGAAGATCCGCAGTTAACTACCAGAATTTTCATGTCCTTATTTCTCCTTTTTCAATCAGTCGTTCTGCTGTGCCTGTACAGCGGTAATGGCAACAACGCCTACGATATCGTCAGCGAAGCAGCCTCTGGACAGGTCGTTTACCGGCATAGAAAGACCCTGAAGAACCGGACCGTAAGCGCCGGCCTTTGCCAGTCTCTGAACCAGCTTGTAGCCAATGTTGCCGGCCTCAAGAGACGGGAATACCAGAGTGTTGGCATGTCCTGCTACCGGGCTTCCCGGTGCCTTGGACTCACCTACTGACGGAACCAGAGCAGCATCAAGCTGCAGCTCGCCGTCCAGTGCCAGCTCAGGGAATCTCTCATGTGCAATCTTCACAGCATCAGCAACCTTTGTTACATCGTCATGCTTTGCAGAACCCTTGGAGGAGTAAGACAGCATAGCAACCTTCGGCTCAGCGCCAACCAGCATCTTGAAGCTCTCAGCGGAAAGACCAGCGATCTCAGCCAGCTTGTTGGAATCGAAATCTGTGTTTACAGCGCAGTCAGCGAACACGAAGAGGCCGTTCTCGCCGTACTCACAATCAGCAACCTCCATCAGGAAGAAGCCGGAAACGGAGCCGATGCCCGGCTTGGTCTTCAGAAGCTGCAGAGCCGGTCTGATGGTGTTGCCGGTGGAATGACAAGCGCCGGATACAGCACCGTCTGCGTCACCGCACTTGCACATCAGGCAGGCATAGTACATATAATCCTTCTCCATCTGCTCCTGAGCCTGCTCCGGAGTAACACCCTTCTTTGCTCTCAGCTCAACGAACTTGTCGATGTACTTCTGCTTGTTCGGATCGTTGAACGGATCCACAATGGTGGCACCTGAGATATCATAACCCTGACCGTACTTCTCGATCTCCTCGGGAGTGCCGATGATCACGATGTTCGCGATATCCTCCTTCAGAATCTTCTCGGCAGCCTCATAAGTTCTCTTGTCCATGGACTCCGGAAGAACGATAGTCTTCTTGTTTGATCTTGCTCTTTCCTTGACCTTGTCAATAAATGCCATTGGTGTTTCTCCTCTCATTAAATAAGAATTATTGATCTTCTGCGGCAAGCCGCAGAAGTTTGTATACAATACTTCATGCAGAAATATTATACTCGATTCCAAAGCGTCCGCAAGATGCGGGCAAGCCCTTTCCATGCATCTTTTTCAATGCAAGGCCATCTTAGCGCTTAATATGTGTATATTATAGTCAAAAAATTTTCACAAAACAATCAGCTTTTCAGTGAAATCGTTATGCGGCTGATCCGAAAGCTGCTGCCACAGGGCCGATGCAAAAAAATCCGCCCGCAGCGACGGATCCTCTGTGAGCACCGGCTGCTGCTTCAGCGTCCTGGCCGGAGAAATCATCAGCGGCTCCGGCAGCTTTGTCAGCAGCTCCCGGCCCGCCCTGGATACCCCAAGTACCCGAAGACAGGACAAAAATCCCCGTTTCTTCGTTTTCTCATAATTCTCCCGCCGGATTTCCAAAAGGATATGCAGCAATCCTCTGCTGATTCTGGCATGGGTCAGATTCTTGGTTTTCAAAAGTCCGATGCGTTCTGTGAAGGAATGCTTTTCCCGGCATTGCCGCGCTATGGACTGCGAAAGCTCTGCCGATACATCCTGAAAATCCGAAAATGGGATTCCTTCCCGCTGCAGCCGCAGGAGCTGATAGGAAAGCATGTCTGAAAAATCATCCAGCTTTCGATACCATTCATGCGGCTCCCCGCTCTGCTCCCGGGCCGCCAGCATTTCCTTGCGAATACTGTGTGCACTCTTCAGTGACGCATCCCGCTGCAGAATGCACGACGTCATGGCAGCCTTCTGCAGCCGAATCGCCTTCAGATATTCAATGCCCAGCACATCATTGGGCAGAAAATCCGCCGGCAGCGCCAGCACCTCGGAAAGCGCCATGGAGCGGGCCTTTGGGAAGCTCAGCCCCTCCGCCTGCCTCTGCCGCAGCAGCTGCCGGAATTGAAGAATCTGTTCATAAATCTGTTCGTTTTCGGATACCACTGGCTGGCACTGCTGCTCCGCTGCGAGAAAATCCGCTGTTTTTTGCAAAAGACTAGGATCCGCACTCTTCGAGCCGAAGAGAAGGCAGTCGCAAATGCCGGTCCGCTCAAGTACCGCCACTGCAGCAGCAGCGAAATCCTCCGCCGCTGCCGTGGAAAACATCACCGGCAGCTGCAGCACGAGATCTGCACCGGCTGAAATGGCGGCACGGGTCCGATCATATTTGGAAAGAATGGCCGGTTCTCCCCGCTGCACGAAATCCCCGGACATGACGATCACCACATACGCCGCCCCGAAGCGCTCTCTGGCCTCTCTCAGCAGGTACGCATGTCCCTCATGAAAGGGATTGAATTCCGCCACAATCCCGATAACACGTTTTCCCTGATACATCCCTTAGTTCTTGAAGGAATGAATCGGCGCCGGAATGCGTCCGGTCCGTCTCACAAAACGCTCGCAGGAGAATGTATTGACCTTCATCACCGGCGCATGGCCGAGAAGACCGCCGAAGTCCACGGTGTCTCCCTCCTTTTTGCCGTAAGCCGGAATCACACGCACTGCCGTGGTCTTCTGGTTTACCATGCCCAGCGCCGCCTCATCGGCGATCATGCCGGAAATGGTGGCTGCCGAGGTATCTCCGGGAATGGCAATCATATCGAGTCCCACGGAGCATACACAGGTCATGGCTTCGAGCTTTTCAATGGTCAGCGCACCGTCCTCTACCGCGTTGATCATACCCTGATCCTCGGAAACCGGAATGAAAGCACCGGACAGACCGCCGACAGAGCTGGAGGCCATGATGCCGCCCTTCTTCACCTGATCGTTCAGCATGGCAAGGGCCGCTGTGGTTCCCGGCGCGCCGGCTCTTTCCAGTCCCATGGCCTCCAGAATGTCTGCCACGGAATCGCCGATGGCGGGCGTAGGTGCCAGGGAGAGATCAATAATGCCGAAGGGAACATTCAGCAAACGGGATGCCTCCTTTGCCACCAGCTGTCCCACTCTTGTGATCTTGAAGGCGGTCTTCTTGATGGTTTCAGAAAGCTCCTCAAAGTTCATACCGGCGGCGTGCTTCAGCGCATCCCGCACCACGCCGGGACCCGAAACGCCCACATTCAGGACACAGTCCGCCTCGGAAACGCCATGGAAGGCACCCGCCATAAAGGGATTGTCATCCGGCGCGTTGCAGAACACCACCAGCTTGGAGCAGGCGCTGCTGTCGGTATCTCTCGTAAGGTATGCCGCCTCCTTGATCACCTCGCCCATCAGACGCACCGCATCCATATTGATGCCGGTCTTGGTGGAAGCCAGATTCACAGAAGCACAGACAATGCTGGTTTCCGCCAGTGCCCGGGGAAGCGCACGAATCAGCAGCTCATCCGCTGTGCTCATACCCTTCTGACAGACTGCCGAAAAACCGCCCAGGAAATTGACGCCCACGGCAGCTGCAGCCTTATCCAGGGTATGGGCCACCTTCACATAATCATCCACACTCTTGCAGGCGCCGGCCCCCGCTATGGCAATCGGCGTCACAGAAATCCGCTTGTTCACAATCGGAATGCCGTACTCTCTGGAAATTTTTTCTCCCGTAGAAACCAGATCCTTGGCCAACCGGGTAATCTTCTCATAGATCTTATCGCAGAAGGTATCCACATCCGGCGCACTGCAGTCCAGCAGGCTGATGCCCATGGTGATGGTCCGCACATCCAGATTGTTGTGCTCGATCATGTTGTTGGTTTCGATAACCTCTAAGGAATTGATGTCTAATCCTGCCATTCTACGCCACCTCCGTCAGATCCGATGCATCATGGTGAAAATCTCTTCCAGCTGCAGCTTGATGACCACGCCGATATCATTGCCCAGCTTTTCCAGCGCTGTCGCGGTATCCTCCGTGCTTTCTGCTGCCTTGGAAACATCCACAATCATCATCATGTTGAAATAACCGCCTGTGATGGTCTGGGAAATGTCCAGAATATTCACATTTTTCTCTGACAGGAATGTACATACCTTTGCAATGATACCCACTGAATCTTTACCTACAACCGTGATAATCGCCTTCTTCATAGCTCCTCCTTGCGGTGTAATGTCTTCTGCGCGGCTGAAGCAGCACTGCACAGTGTGAAATTTCTCAACAGTATATTCCAAAATGCAGGACCTGACAAGGCGTGCACGGGAAAAAGCACTTTAATCCAACTGGCTGACGGGTGCCCGTTGGATGCCTTAGCGGCGAGCGTATCGAAGGCTTTGCAGCAGCAAAGCCCTCCTTACAGCTCCACCAACTCGGAAATCCGGCTCCGGTTCGCCACTGTGATGTCAAAATCATTTCCGTGATACACATTGTCCGCTGCATCTATCTCACTCTGCACGGTCTGAAGGGCAAGGGTCGGCAGATTGTTCTCCTTGCTGAGATGACCGAGGAAAATGTGGCGGATTCCGTCATGCAGGACCTGATTCAGCATTTTCCCCGCATTGGCATTGGAAAGATGTCCATGATCCGAAAGAATACGCCGCTTCAGTGCCATAGGATAGGGACCGTTTTCCAGCATCCGGAGATCATGATTGGCCTCCACCAGCATGGCATCCAGCTGACTGAGATGCTCGCAGATATAGTCGTCGAAGTGCCCGAGGTCTGTCGCCACCGCCACCCGATGCCTTCCGTCCTCAATCCGGTAGGCACAGGGGTTGGCCGCATCATGATCAATGGAAAAGGGCAGTACCTGCAGATTCCCCACCTGAAGCCGCTGATCCGGCAAAACGGGATGCATCAGGGCCCGGTCCACTGCGCCCAGACTCTTTGTCAGCAGCACCTCCCGCAGCGTTTCCAGCGTGCCGTACATGGGAATGCCGTATTTTCGCGATATTGTGCCCAGCGCCCGGATATGATCGATATGCTCATGTGTGATGAAAATTGCGGAAATGTCTTCGAGCGACAGATCCAGCGCTGCCAGCCCTGCATTGATGGCCTTCATGGTGACACCGGCATCCACCAGAATATGCGTTTCCTCCGTGCCGATGTAGCTGACATTACCACTGGAGCCGCTTGCAATGCTCGTAAATCTCATTCCCTGTTTCCTCTTCCGTAAATGAATTGTTGATCACAAAATCAGAAAGTGCCGCATATTCATCATCCTCAGGCTGTGCCTGAATGATGGCTTCCGCCTTTTCCCGACTGTAGCCGCGGCTCTGCATCAGGCGCTGAATCCGCACCTCCCGCTCTGTATAGACAAACCATACCTCATCGCAGGCTGTCAGAAAGTCCTGCCGGGGCAATGCTGTCTCCACCACAAGCCGGGCGCCTTCTTTTCCTGCCTGCCGCACCAGCCGATGTACCTCATGCCATACGGCGGGGTGCACAATTTCCTCTACTCTCCTGCGCAGCTTTGGTTCCTTATAGAGACGCTCCGCAAAACGATTGAGCTGAAAATGCTCCCCATCCTCCGTCAGAATGTCTTCACCCAGAAGCTCTGTCAATGCAGCAAAGACGGGACTGCCCTTGTGATACATGGACTTCGCCATATCATCTGTCCGATAAACCTGAAAGCCATACTGCTCCCGCAGCCTCTCCAGCACTGTACTTTTCCCGGCACCCACACCGCCGATCACACCGATCACCATGATTCTCGCCTCCCTGCTCTCAGCTCTGTCCCGGATTCTGCCAGGGCAGCCGCAGCTGCTCCCACTTCTCCGCTTCCCGCCGTTCATTGAGCCACTGCCGTGCGCTCTCTACACCGTCCTCGGTAAAAGAGAAATCCTGTACGGTCTTCACCTCCGCCGGTGTTTTCTCATAGCAGAAGGGCTCCGGCCAGACCGTACAGCGCAGCACCGTCTCCGTTTTGGTGGGCGGCGCCGCATTTTCTCCTTCGGCAGCAGCTGCTGCCGATTCCGCTGCCGACGGATCCGGCACCTCATAGCTGTACTTTTCCATGCGGTAGCGCATGCCCTCTGCGGAGCCGTTGAACTTTTCCTTTTTCAGGAAACCGATATGCATGATATCGGTGGACTTGATTTCCGCCATTTAATGTGCTTCCTCCCAGTTTGCGCCTCTTTTGGCATCTGCCACGAGCTCCACCCGCAGCTGCACGGCCTTCTGCATTTTCTCTGTCAGAAGCTCCTCTACACGATCCGCTTCCGCCTCCGGTACCTCCAGCAGCAGCTCATCATGTACCTGCAGAACAATGCGGGACTGCAGTCCCTCAGCCTTCAGTGCCGACCGAACATCATTCATGGCCTTCTTCATGATGTCTGCCGCAGCACCCTGAATGGGGGAATTCATCGCCACACGTTCGCCGAAGCTCCGCCGCATAAAATTCGAAGACTTGATATCCGGTACCGGCCGGCGCCGCCCGAAAATGGTCTTCACGTACCCATGCTCCCGGGCATAGGCCACCTCTCCGTCCAGATAGCTTTTTACACCCGGGTAGGTCTCAAAATAGCGCTCAATATAGGACTTGGCCTCCTTTCGGGAAATGCTCAAGCCCTCCGACAGACCGAAGGCGGATATGCCGTAAACAATGCCGAAGTTTACCGCCTTGGCGTTTCTTCTGAGCTGTGGCGTCACCTCAGAAAGAGGAACATGGAACACCTGTGAGGCCGTCACCGCATGAATGTCGTCCGCATGCTGATAGGCCGCAATCAGCTGTTCATCGCCGCTGAGGGAAGCAAGAATTCGAAGCTCCACCTGGGAATAGTCCGCATCAATAAAAACACAGCCCGGCTTCGGAATGAACACGCGGCGGAAACGGCGTCCCAGCTCTGTGCGGATCGGAATGTTCTGGAGATTCGGCTCCGTGGAGGACAGACGTCCCGTCGCTGTCACCATCTGGTTGAAGCTGCCGTGAATTCTGCCGTCCTCGGAAATGAAGTTCAGAAGCCCCTCTGCATAGGTAGAATTCAGCTTGCTGAGCGTCCGGTACTGAAGAATATCATCCACAACGGCGTACTCCTCCGACAGTTTTTCCAGCACATCCGCCGCCGTAGAATAGCCGGTTTTCGTTTTTTTGCCGCCCGGAAGTCCCAGCTTTTCAAAAAGAATCCGACCCAACTGCTGCGGCGAATTGATATTGAATTCCTCACCGCAGGCCGCATAAATCTTCTCCCGCAGGTTTTCGATGCCTTCCCGCAGCTCTACGCCATAGGAAAGCAATGCCTCCCGGTCCACCAGAACGCCGGCCTTCTCCATCTCAAACAGCGTATAAATCAACGGCATCTCAATATCCCGATACAGCGCCTGCATCTCCAGCTCCTCCAGCCTGGAAAGAATGCCGTCTGCGGAAAGAAGTGACACCAGTGCCGTATATGCCCCGGCATCCTCCGGCTTTTCCAGCTTCTTCTCCTCCGGCAAAGTCAGAGAAAGATAGGTCTGCGCCAGTACCGCATAGTCGTAGCTCCCAAGCAGCGGGTCAATCAGATAAGCCGCCAGCGCCAGATCCTCGATCCCGGCAGATTCCGGCATAAATCCATGGTGCAGCTGCCGCTTCAAATCCATGGTATACAATGTGCATTTTCCGTAGAGTGCCGAAAACTCCGACAGGCAGTCGAAGCCATGCATGAAATAAAGCCGCTCCCGGGAAAGCGCAAAGTACAGTCCGTTTTCCGCCAGCAAAAAGCCGGCCTTACCCGCATTGACCGCATCCTTAAAGACAATGCGTGCCATATAGGGATCGGTACAGTCGCGGCAGACGGAAATGTCCAGCCCTGCCGCCTCCTCAGGCTCGCCGACATTGGCCTCCTCAAATCGCTTAAGCAGAGAGCGAAGCTCCAGCTCGCCCAAAAGCTTCCGGGCATCGGCATTAAAGAGATCCGTTACTGCCGCCTCATCAAAGGAAAAATCCAGAGGGGCCTCCGTGTGAATCGTGGCCAGGGTTTTCGAGAGCACAGCATTATCCCAGTTGTCCTTCAGCATCTGCGCCGCCTTCGGCTTCCGGGGCACCTTAAAATCCGGATCATCTGTATGGGCATAGGCATTTTCAATACTGTGATAATGCTGGATGATCCACTGCGCGGTCTTCGGTCCCATGCCGGGCACACCGGGGATATTGTCACTGCTGTCTCCCATCAGTGCCTTCAGGTCAATAAATTCCTGCGGCGTAACCCCCCACTCCGCTTCCACCTCTGCCGGGGTGTACCGCGTGGTCTCCGTCTGTCCCTTCACGGTTTTCGGCAGGGCAATCCGAATGCGCTCGTCCGCCAGCTGCAGCAGATCCCGGTCACCGGAAACTATGGTCACCTCATGTCCCGCTGCCTGCATGCGTTTCGCCGTCGTGCCGAGAATATCGTCTGCCTCAAAACCCTCCAGTGTCAGTATCGGAATGTGCATGCTCTTCAGCAGCTCCTGCACCAGCGGTACCTGCTCCAGCAGCTCAGGCGGCATGGGCTTTCGCGTGCCCTTGTAGCCGTCAAACATCTTATGCCGGAAGGTGGGCTTCGGCAGATCAAAGGCTACCGCGAGATGATCTGCCCCTTCCTCCTCCAGCATCTTCAGCAGAATGTTCACAAAACCGAAGACACCGTTGATGTGCTGTTCCTTCGAATTGCTGAGCTCCGGCACCCCGTAAAAGGCCCGAGACAAAATCGAATGTCCGTCTATCAGTAAAAGCTTGTCGTTTGCCACTTGTTTCATCCTTTCGTTTCCTAAGCTCAGCCGGTCATCCAGCGGCGAAGCTGCATGATGAGCATAAAAAGCAGTGCCCAGAACACTGCCGTATCCATTCCATAGCGGGCAATGCGGAGCCCCGTCAGCCGCAGAAGATGCAGGCGGGAGCGCTCCAGCGTGCGCCGGAATTCCCGGTCCAGATTCAAATTGTCGTCATCGTTGTCCAGCTTCGCCACGCCGGAATATACCATGTGGGTAATGCGCAGCTCCTCCATGCATTCCGGGCATTCCTCCAGGTGCGTCAGAAAATCCCTGAGGCGCTCATCCTCCAGGTTGCTGTTCAGATAATCATAAATGCACTTTCGCGCTTCCAAGCAGGTCATATCCCATCCTCCGTGTATGATCGCCTATTATAGCACAAACTATCGTAACTGTTTAGCGGCGTTCCGCGCAGGAAGTGCTTGCAAAAAGCGGCGGATTATGTTATTTTAAACAAGTTGAAATTCATGCATTGCCGCTGTGGCGGAATGGCAGACGCACTTGACTCAAAATCAAGCGGGAAACCGTGCCGGTTCAAGTCCGGCCAGCGGCACTCGTCGGTCTGGGGTGAGCGCGAGCTTGGCTCGCGGGTCCCCAGACCGACTTTTGCTATGCCGAATTGCGCGAGCTTGGCTCGCGGGTCCCGGGTCGGCTTTTGCTATACACCCATCTTTTGAAATAAGGAGATACTATGAAGCATTTACTGAAGAATCTCATTGTATATAAGAGCCTGAAGGAGGATCCTGTGCTGGTGACTCTGGCGGATGTTCTGGAGGAGCTGGAACTCGGCATTGCGGACGAGGATCAGGACACGCTCCGGGGCATGGTATTCGACCAGATCCACGAGATCATGGAGACCGCCACCACCTACGGCTTCACCCGGAACCTCTGGGCCGACTACATTAGCTTCCGGATCATGACCGACGAAAATCCACTGGCCCTCGTCAGCGAGAAGAGGGAAATGTCGGCGGGCTCTGCGATGCACTTTGCAGACCACGATTTTGCTTTCCTGAAGGAGCTGCTGCACTATGACTTCTCCGCACTGGAAAAAGCCCTCTCCATCGACTGTTTCTCCGTCCTGCAGGACTACCAGGCTATTCAGAAGCATGAGCGCATGTACTTCAGCTACATCTCGAAGGCAGTAAATGCCCTGGCCGAGGAACTGCTGGCACAGCCGGATGCCGCCGGCATTCACAATGCCGTGGCCCGCTTCTACAAGGACTACGGTGTGGGTATGTTCGGTCTCAACAAGGCCTTCCGGATCCGGAACCGTCAGGACGGCACGCCGGAGCTGATTCCCATCAACAACCTGGACCAGGTGGACTATGCGGATCTGGTGGGCTACGAATACCAGAAGCAGCAGGTCAGCGACAATACCCGGGCCTTCGTGGAGGGAAAACCCGCCAATAATGTACTGCTCTACGGCGACGCCGGTACCGGAAAATCCACCACGGTAAAGGCCACCCTCAATGAGTTCTATCCCCAGGGTCTGCGGCTCATCGAGATCTACAAGCACCAGTTCAAGGACCTTTCCTATGTCATCTCCCAGGTGAAGAACCGGAACTACAAGTTCATTATTTATATGGATGATCTCTCCTTTGAAGAGTTTGAAATCGAGTACAAATACCTGAAGGCCGTGATTGAAGGTGGCTTCGAAACCAAGCCGGACAACATCCTGATCTATGCCACCTCCAACCGCCGTCACCTGATCAAGGAGAACATCTCCGACCGGAAGGATATGGAGCATTCCGATGATATGCACCACTCCGATACCATGGAGGAGAAGCTGTCACTGGTGGACCGCTTCGGCCTGAATGTACTCTATACACGTCCCACCTTCGACGAGTATCATGAAATCGTGAAGCGCCTGGCAGACAAGGCCGGCATCGATATGCCGGAGGACGAGCTGATCCGGAAGGCCAATACCTGGTCCGTACGCCGCGGCGGCTATACCGGCCGTGTTGCCCAGCAGTTCATCAATTCGCTGTCTCCGGAGCTGAAATAAAGACAACTGTTTAATACCGCATCGCCACAGAGCTACGCACTGCGCATGATGTGGCGGTTCAAAGACGCAGCATCCATTAACACAAAAAGGAAGACCCGAATCTACGGATTCGGGTCTTCCTTTTTGTATATCTTATTTTCAACGAGTTCAGTCGCCGGTGCTTTATTCTACAATAGCACCCTTGTCGGCAGACTGCACATAGCGTGCATAGCGCTTCAGATAACCGGTAAGGTCTCTCTGCTCACGCACCTTCATGGTCTTCTTCCGCTCTTCCATCTCCTCGTCGGAAACCAGCAGCTCGATGGAATAGTTCGGGATATCGATCTTAATCCGGTCACCGTCCTTCACATAAGCGATGGGTCCGCCGGCCTGAGCCTCCGGAGAAATGTGACCTATGGCTGCACCACGGCTGGCGCCGGAGAAACGGCCGTCTGTGATCAGTGCCACAGTGGTATCCAGCTTCATGCCGGCAATGGCAGAGGTCGGGCTCAGCATCTCACGCATACCCGGGCCGCCGGCCGGTCCCTCGTAGCGGATTACAACCACATCACCGGGCTTGATCTTGCCGGCATAGATGGCACCGATAGCCAGCTCCTCGGAATCGAAGACCTTGGCCGTTCCTTCGTTCACCATCATCTCCGGAGCCACAGCAGAACGCTTCACGATGGAGCCGTTGGGTGCAATGTTGCCGAAGAGAACAGCCAAACCGCCGGTGGCAAGATACGGGTTGTCCCACGGACGAATAACCTCCGGATCACGTACCACAGAATTCTTGGTGGCCTCGCCGATGGTTTCTCCCAGAACGGTCATGCAGTCTGTGTGAATCAGACCGTGATCAGACAGCTCCTTCACAACGGCATAAATGCCGCCGGCCTGCATCAGATCCTGCATATGGTGCTTGCCGGCAGGTGCCAGATGACAAAGGTTCGGTGTCTTCTCTGAAATTTCATTGATCTTGCGGAGCTCGAACGGAACACCTGCTTCATGTGCTACAGCCAAAAGATGCAGTGCCGTATTGGTGGAGCAGCCCAGAGCCATGTCTGTGGTCAGCGCATTCTCAATAGACTTTTCCGTGATAATGTCTTTCGGCCGGATATTCTGCTCCAGAACCTTCATGACCTGCATGCCCGCCTGCTTTGCCAGACGGATTCTCTCGGAATAAACGGCAGGAATGGTTCCGTTGCCGGGAAGCGCCATACCCAGAACCTCGCAAAGGCTGTTCATGGAGTTCGCGGTAAACATGCCGGAGCAGGAACCGCAGGTAGGGCAGGAGGAGCCTTCGATGTCATCCAGCTCTTCATCTGTGATCATGTTTGCCTTACGGGCACCTACTGCCTCGAATACAGTATTCAGATCACGCTGGTTGATGGAAAGCATGGGACCGCCGGAAACGAAAACGCAGGGCAGGTTCAAACGGCAGGCTGCCAGCAGCATTCCCGGAACGATCTTGTCGCAGTTGGGGATGAATACCAATGCATCCAGCTCATGACCGGTTGCCATGCACTCGATAGTGTCTGCAATCAGCTCACGTGAGCTCAGTGAAAAGTGCATGCCGTTGTGTCCCATGGCAATGCCGTCGCAAACAGCAATGGTGTTGAACTCAAAGGGTGTGCCGCCGGCCATCAGAACGCCGTCCTTTACCGCACGTGAGATCTGCTGCAGGTGCATATGTCCCGGAACCAGATCAGTATAGGAACTTACTACGCCGATCAGCGGCTTCCGGATCTGCTCGTTTGTGTAGCCGGATGCCTTGAACAGTGAACGATGGGGTGCTCTCTCAACACCCTGCTTAACTAAGTCACTTCTCATAGGTAATCTCCTCCTGAAAATAAGCCTGACCCGGCAATGCCGATTCAAGCTAATAAAAATAGCACCTGATACCTAAGTACCAAGTGCCTGACAAAGCCGATATTCGGACTCGAACCGAAAACCTACTGATTACAAATCAGTTGCTCTACCTATTGAGCTATATCGGCTGAGCGACCCGGATCGGGATCGAACCGACGACCTCCGCCGTGACAGGGCGGCGCTCTAA
>CAZJQX010000030.1:13859-22374 GCA_964548305.1 uncultured Lachnospiraceae bacterium | reverse complement strand
TGTGCCGACGGCGCAGGAACTGCAGCTGCAGTGAGAAGAAGGAGAATGACAGTATGCATAGGTTTAATTGGCAGCGATTTGAGTTTCGGGATATTCGGCCGGAGGAGTGGGAAGAGGCTGCACGGATTGAGAACATCTGCTTTCCGTCGAATGAAGCCTGCAGTGCAGAGTCCATACGGGACAGAGCAGAGAAGTCGGCGGAGACCTTCCTGGTGGCCTATGATCGGGTGAATCACAAGATTGCGGGCTTCCTGAACGGACTGCCTACAGATGAGGAAAGGTTCCGGGATGCATTTTTCACCGACATTAACACACGGAAGCCGGAAGGGAAAAATGTCATGCTGCTGGGACTGGATGTGCGGCCGGAATACCGGCACAGGGGGCTGGCGACCACTATTATGGATTGCTATATGGACCGGGAGGCGGAAAAGGGGCGTGAGCAGCTGATTCTGACATGTCTGCCCGGGCTGGTGGATTTTTATCGCGGCCTTGGCTTTTGCGAACGGGGCGTTTCGGACTCCGTCTGGGGCGGCGAGCAGTGGATGGAAATGTCGGCGGCGCTGTAAATCGGGCATCGCCGGGCAGACGAGACAATGCGGAAACGGAGGAAAACGGCCATGAAATTCATCCATTTATCGGATCTTCACCTGGGAAAGCGGGTGAATGAATATTCCATGCTGGAGGACCAGGAATATATATTGAAGAAAATCCTTCAGATCGTGGCGGAAGAGAAGCCCGATGGCGTTCTCATTGCCGGAGATGTGTATGACAAGCCGATCCCGCCGGCAGAAGCCGTGCAGCTTTTCGATGACTTTCTGGTGCAGCTGTCGAGGCTGAGGCAGCAGGTCTTTGTCATCAGCGGCAATCATGATTCTCCGGAGCGGATGGCCTTCGGCGGGCGGATCATGGATGCCGGGGGCATTCACATTTCCCCTGTATACAATGGCGAAGTGCAGCCGTTTTCTCTGACGGATGACTACGGCACGGTGGACATTTACCTGCTCCCTTTTATTAAACCGGCGCAGGCGCGGCGTTTCACAGAGGATGAAATCGGAAGCTATACCGAGGCGGTAGCGTATGCGATTTCGAAGATGCCGCTGCAGGCAGAGCATCGAAATCTTCTGGTGACGCATCAGTTTGTCACGGGTGCGTCCCGTTCCGATTCGGAGGAGCTTTCTGTGGGAGGAGCAGACAATGTGGATGCCAATGTCTTTGCTCCCTTTGATTATGTGGCGCTCGGACACATTCACTCCCCTCAGAATTGCGGTGCGGATAGTATTCGCTACTGCGGGACACCGCTGAAATATTCTTTTTCTGAAGCCGGAGATAAAAAATCCGTTACTGTAGTGGAGCTGAAGGAAAAGGGTAATGTGACTTACAGAACCATTCCGCTGGTGCCGAAGCATGATCTGGTGGAGCTTAGAGGCAGCTATGCAGAGCTTACGCTGAAGTCGTTCTACGAGAACACAAGCTGGCAGGAGGATTATACGCACATTACACTGACGGACGAGGAGGATGTTCCGGATGCGGTGGGAAAGCTGCGGACGATATATCATCGGCTCATGAAGCTGGATTATGACAATCGGCGAACCCGTTCCCAGACGGAAATTGACGGAGCGGAGGGGACGGAAACGAAATCGCCCCTGGAGCTGTTTTCGGATTTCTATGCTCTGCAGAACAACCAGCCCATGAATGCGGAGCAGACTGCGTTCATGAGTGAACTGATTGAGAAAATCTGGGAGGAAGTGCAATGAGACCGATCAAGCTGAGCATGTCTGCCTTTGGACCTTATGCAGGAAAAACGGTTCTGGACCTGGAAAAGCTGGGAACGAGAGGCCTTTATCTTGTGACCGGCGATACAGGAGCCGGAAAGACCACCATATTTGATGCCATTACCTATGCTTTGTACGGAGAGGCCAGCGGAGACAACCGGGAGCCGTCCATGTTTCGCTCGAAATATGCTGACCCTGCCACGCCTACTGAGGTGGAGCTGACCTTTGACTATGGCGGAAAGCAATATACAGTAAAGCGAAATCCGGAGTATGAACGCCGGAAAACCCGAGGCGACGGCTTCACCACGCAGAAGGCGGAGGCGACATTGACCTATCCGGACGGGCGTGTGGTGACAAGACAGCGGGATGTGGACAGTGCTGTCCGGGACATCATGGGCATTAACCGCAGTCAGTTTCTGCAGATTGCTATGATTGCGCAGGGCGATTTCCTGAAGCTTCTGTTGGCATCCACGGAGGAACGGAAGAAGATATTCCGGCAGATTTTCAAAACGCAGCGTTATCAAGAACTACAGGATCGGCTGAAGCAGGAAGCCGGAGCGCTGCAGGGGCAATGTGTGTCTGCGGAGGACAGCATTCGGCAATATATCGAGGGAATTCTCTGCGATGAAAATGATGTCCTGAGTATAGATGTGAAAAAGGCCCGGGTGGGAATGCTGCCGATTGCTGAGGCGGTAACGCTACTCCGGACCTTACTGGAGCAGGATGAACAGCGGCTGTCTGCGGCGGAGAAATCTATCGCCGAGGCGGAGCAGCAGCTGGGAGAAGTCAATAGAAAAATCGGCGTCATAGAAACCCGGGAGAAAGCACAGCGGGCACTGACCGAGGCGAAACGGGGACTTGCGGAGGAAACGGAGAAAAACGAGAAGCTGAAAATCATCTTTAAGGAAGCTGCGACAAAGCTGCCGGAAAAGGACAGACTTTCTGATGAGAAGGCAAAGACAGAGGCAGAGTATCCTCGTTACGAAGCGCTTGCTGCATTGGAAAAGCAGATCAGCAAGGATGATGGGGCTGTTAAAGCACAGGAAAAACAGCTGGAAACAGGGCAGCGGCAATATACGCAGGCGCGGGATGAGTTTTCTGTTCTTCAACAGGAATATGCTTCTCTGGAAAATGCCGGCGAGGGCCGTGAAAAGCTGAATCGTCAGAGAGATGTCGAAAAGGACCGTCAGGACAAGCTGCGGCAGCTTGCGGCTGACTTTGCTGATTTCCATAAACTTCAGGATGCCCTGAAAAACCTTCAGGCGGCCTATTTGCAGGCAGCTGAAGAAGCTAAAAAGGCAAATGACGAGTATGAAGCCAAAAATCGTGCGTTCATGGATGAACAGGCAGGAATCATGGCGGAGACACTGGAGGAAGGAAAACCATGCCCGGTATGTGGTTCTCTGACGCATCCGTGTCTTGCGCATAAGTCGGAAAAGGCACCTACAGAGGCACAGCTGAAGAAAGCGAAGAACAATGCGGAAAGTGCCCGGTGCGCAGCGGAGGAAAAGAGCGCCCAATGCAGGGAAACGAAGGTCAGGTGCGAAGCGCGGAAGGCTGAAATAGAAAAACAGCTGGAAGCGATGGAACGGAATATTTCTTTGACAGAGGCGGAAAAATGGCTTCCGACAGAGCAGCAGAAGGTCGAGAGTGGTCTGCGGTCTCTTTCAGCTGCTGTTTCTGTACTGGAAAAGCAGCTGGAACGGCGGCAGCAGCTGGCAGAGATGCTGCCGAAAAAGGAAGCTACGCTGAAGGAACAGGAAGAACGTCTGAACGATCTTGGCAAAAAAATGGAGGCGCAGAAAGCTGCTTTGTTGGAAAAGCAAAGACAGTGGGAGAATGAGAAAATGAGTCTTTCCTATGCTGACAAGACAGAAGCAGAAAGACATGCAGCAGTTTTGGAGAAAAGCATTGCGGATTTGAACAGCGCGTATGATTGTGCCCAAAAGAAACTGACTGACTCGAATGAGAAAATCGCAGGCTTCAGCTCCTCCGTGAAGGAGCTTTCCGGGCAGCTGCAGGAGGACTTCGACTTGAACCGGGAGGTGGAACTCGGAAAAAAGAATCAGATTCTGGAAAAAAAGGCGCGGGAGGATGCGCTTTCGAAACAGATTCATGCCCGGATGACAAATAACAGGAAGGCGTTGAATGGAATTTGCGATAAGGCGGAGGCGCTGGACGCACTCGAAAAACGGTATGCCTGGCTGAAGGCACTGTCCAATACCGCCAACGGCAACATTTCCGGCAAGGAGAAGGTGATGCTGGAGACGTATATTCAGATGACCTTTTTTGACCGCATCATTGCCCGGGCCAATACGCGTTTTATGGTGATGTCCGGCGGGCAGTATGAGCTGAAGCGCAGGAAGGAAGCGGCAAACAATCGAAGCCAGAGCGGTCTGGAGCTGGATGTGATTGATCATTATAACGGAACAGAAAGAAGTGTGAAGACCCTGTCCGGCGGAGAGTCCTTCAAGGCTTCTCTTTCACTGGCGCTGGGACTTTCGGATGAAATTCAGGCCTCTGCCGGCGGAGTGAAGCTGGACACCATGTTTGTGGATGAGGGCTTCGGCTCCCTGGACGATGAATCGCTGGATCAGGCCATGCGGGCACTGTCGGGGCTGGCAGAGGGAAACCGCCTGGTGGGCATCATTTCCCATGTGGCGGACCTCAAGAACCGGATTGACCGCCAGATTGTGGTGACAAAGGAAAAAAGCGGCGGAAGCCGGGCGGAGATTGTGGCCTAGACTTTATCCGGGAGCCCGGAACAGGCAAAGGGCATTGACTTTGCGGGTGTGGAATTGTATAGTTTTGACGATCCTTGAAAATAGGGAATTCTATACATTGGGAGAATTTAAATGAAAATGAAGCAAATTTTTCTGGCAGTATTACTGTCACTTTCTGTACTGTCCATGACAGCCTGCAAGCCGCGCTATAAGACGAGATTGGAGGATCCGAACCAGACCGTTGCGGCCGATGCGGTGATCAATCTGGACTTTGACCAGCTGCACAATGATGCGATTGAGAATTATCAGGATGACGATAGGTTCGCCTTTATTAAGGACCTGGACATCAGCGGAAGCAATGATCCGAAGGAAATCAACATTTCCCTGACCGTGGTGGAGGACACCTCGGACGTTGCCATTGAAATCTTCATGTCGGATCTTCTTAGGCAGATTTCGTTGGCGGCAACAGTGCAGGATTCCCGCTACACCGCGCCTTCCTCCGAAAGCTTCGGTTCCCTGTATGACAGCTATTCGGTACATTACAGCATTGTCCGGGGAGAGGAGACTGTGGAGGATACTACGGTTTCTGCCGGAGAGAGTTTTACCTATTCTCCTGCTGTGGACATCAGCATGATTGAGTGAGACATCGGAGGCATATATGAAGGTTGCAATTCTTGCAGGCGGCTTCGGTACCCGGATTTCCGAGGAATCCCATCTGAAGCCGAAGCCCATGATTGAGATTGGCGAGATGCCGATTCTCTGGCATATCATGAAGTATTACTCCTCTTATGGCTTCCGGGACTTTATCATTCTCGCGGGCTATAAGCAATATGTTATCAAGGAGTTTTTCGCAAACTATTTTCTGCACAATGCGGACATCACTTTTGATATGTCCAACAACCAGATGGAGGTGCACAACAATGCCTCCGAGGACTGGAAGGTAACGGTGGTGGATACGGGACTCAATACCATGACCGGCGGACGCATCAAGCGGATTCAGCGCTATATCGGTGATGAACCCTTTATGCTCACTTACGGAGACGGCGTGGCGGATGTGGATCTGGACGGGCTCTTGCACTTCCACCGGCAGCATGGCCGCATTGCTACACTGACCACTGTGAGTCTTGTGCAGCAGAAGGGCGTTTTGGATGTGGCAGCGGACGGACAGGTACGGGCCTTTCGAGAGAAGGATGAGTCGGAGGGGGCGATCATCAACGGTGGCTTTATGGTGCTGAATCCCCAGATCTTTAACTATTTGAAGGATGATACCACTGTCCTGGAACGGGATCCCATGCATCAGCTGGCGGCAGACGGTGAGCTCATGAGCTTCTATCACCCCGGCTTCTGGCAGTGTATGGATACCCAGCGGGAAAAGAAGCTGCTGGAGGAGCTCTGGGCCAGTGGAAAGGCGCCCTGGAAGCGCTGGTGAGAGTGAGGAAAATGAAGGCTGCGGCGGCTTGGCCGGAGCTGTGGACATAAAGGACATATCGATAAAGATGAATTTTCAGGAACTGAAACAATACTATACCGGTAAACGTGTGCTGGTGACCGGTCACACGGGCTTTAAGGGGAGCTGGCTTTCCCTGATGCTGGAAATGCTGGGTGCGGAGGTCTATGGCTATGCTCTGGAAGCTCCCACGGAGCCGAATTTGTTTTCTGTGCTGAAACTTTCCGGAGATATGCGTTCGGAAATCGGCGACATTCGGGATTTTGAGCATCTGCAGCGATTTTATCAGGAGGCGAAGCCGGAGCTTGTGCTGCATCTGGCGGCACAGCCCATTGTACGGGAGAGCTATGTGCATCCGCGGGAAACCTATGAGAGCAATGTCATGGGGACGGTGAATCTGCTGGAGTGCGTGCGGGAGGATTATCTGGCCGGCGGTGCGGTTTGCTCTGTTTTGAACGTTACCACAGACAAGGTGTATGAAAATCAGGACCTTACGGATCATCCCTTCCGGGAGGATGAAAAGCTGGACGGCTTTGATCCCTACTCGAACTCCAAGTCCTGCTCCGAGCTGGTGACCCACAGCTACAAAAAGTCCTTTTTCTCGGCAGCAGATGCGCCGCGGATTTCTACAGCCCGGGCGGGAAATGTCATCGGCGGCGGAGACTTTGCGGCTGACCGGATTATTCCGGACTGTGTGCGGGATACCATGGCGGGTCGTGCCATTCGGGTGCGGAATCCCTACAGCACCCGCCCCTATCAGCACGTTCTGGAGCCGCTTCTTGTGTATCTGTCGCTTGCAGCGAAGCAGGCGGGCTATGAGGAAGCGGACGGGGAATGCCGTTTTGAAAGAGGCGCACAGTATGAGGACTATTATAATGTCGGCCCGGCGAGGATAGATGCCATCACCACAGGTGAGCTTTGTGATCTCTTCGTAAAGAACTGGGGCGAGGGCGCTGCATGGCAGAGTCTGGCTGAGAAAAATGCACCTCATGAGGCGGCCTTCCTGCAGCTGGACTGCGGGAAGCTTCGGCAGAAGCTGTCCTGGCAGCCGCGGTGGTCTGTGGCGGAGGCTGTGGCCGAAACCGTGAAGTGGTATCGGACATATGCAGATCAGGGAGAGCTGCGGGAATATACAGAGCAGCAGATCCGGGCATTTTTGGCGGTGAGCTGAACGACAGGATAGGAAGTTTGGAAGTGTAATTCCAAACTTGATTGGCGATTCAAATACGGACTGGTGTAAACACGGTCAGTGTTTGAGTCTGGAGGATAAAAATGACAGAAAAGACAGAGGAGCAGGCACGGCAGGAAATACTGGAGCTGGTGGCGGACTATGCACGGAAATACAAGACATCGCCGGAGAAGGCCGTCTATCATGAGGGTGACAGGATTCCCTATGCTTCCCGGGTATATGATGAAAAGGAAATGGTGAATCTGGTGGATTCCGCGCTGGAGTTCTGGCTGACCGCCGGACGGTATACAAAAGAATTCGAGAAGAAGTTCGGGGAATATCTGGGTGTAAAGTATGTGAGCCTCGTGAACTCCGGCTCCAGCGCCAATCTTCTGGCCTTTGCGACATTGACCTCACCGCTTCTCGGAGAGCGGCGGATTCGGCGGGGAGACGAGATCATCACTGTGGCTGCCGGATTCCCTACCACAGTGACGCCGGCCATTCAGTTCGGCGCGGTGCCGGTATTTCTGGATGTGACACTTCCCGGCTACGGCATTGATGTGACGAAGCTGGAGGAGGCGCTGTCCCCCAGAACCAAGGCAGTCATGATTGCACATACCCTGGGAAATCCCTTTAATCTGCAGGCCGTGAAGGAATTTTGCGATAAGCATAACCTATGGTTGGTTGAAGACAACTGCGATGCTCTGGGCAGCACCTATACTATCAATGGAGAGACTCGATTTACCGGTTCCATCGGAGACATCGGCACCAGCTCCTTCTACCCGCCGCATCATATGACCATGGGAGAGGGCGGCGCTACTTATACCAACAATCCGCAGCTGCATCGGATCATGCGCTCCTTCCGGGACTGGGGCCGGGACTGCTGGTGCGCGCCGGGCCGTGACGATACCTGCGGTCACCGTTTTGACGGACAGTACGGCGCACTGCCGAAGGGCTACGACCATAAGTATGTTTATTCTCATTTCGGCTACAACCTGAAGGCCACAGATATGCAGGCTGCCGTTGGCGTGGCACAGCTGGAGAAGTTCCCGGGCTTTGCGGCCCGGAGACGGCACAATTTCAGCTATCTTAAGGAAAAGCTTGTGGCCGGCGGAGCAGAGAAGTATTTGATTCTGCCGGAGGCGGAGCCGAATTCGGATCCCAGCTGGTTCGGCTTTCTGATGACCTGTCGGGAGGGCGTGGACCGGGAAAAGCTGGTGCCCTATATCGAGAAGCATGGCGTCCAGACCCGGATGCTTTTTGCCGGAAATCTGATCAAGCATCCCTGCTTCGATGAGATGCGGGAGAGCGGAGAGGGCTACCGCGTGGTTGGCAGCCTGGAAAATACGGACCGCATTATGCGGGATACCTTCTGGGTAGGTGTCTATCCCGGCATGACCGATGA